>CAKPAX010000023.1 GCA_934133175.1 uncultured Clostridia bacterium
AGAGATTTTGAACATAGTGCTTTTGAAATAGAAAAAGAAAATCGTTCTCTTAAATATCAAATAGAAGAAAAAGATAATAAAATCAGCAAATTAGAAAGTGAAATATCTTCTATAGATAAACATATTGGTAAATTACAAGCTGAAAAAGAAAGAATAAAAAATGAACTTCAAAAATTTAAAAACTTTTGGCTTAAGTTACTTAAACACTTTCAAAATAAAATTGGATTTGATAAAGATGAAAAATACAAATATGTTAGTGATGATTTATATAATAATGGTATTTTTGATGACAATGATAACCGAATTGTGAATGATGTGAGCAGAGCAATTAAAACTGTAGATGAACTTAATAAAATTAATATTAAAAAGAAAAATAATTTTGAATTAAAGTAAGGAGAATTTTAAATGGAAAACAATAAAGTTGAATATTTAATAAATATGATAAATGATATGGATATAAAAGATAAATTAAGATTAGCAATATGTATGAGTCAAAGCAAATGGTCAGGTCTTATATACAACACTAAAGAATCTTATGAAAAATTTGATGCTATGCTGAAAGAAGTTGATGAAGAATATAGAACTACACTTATAAACTTTGCAAAATATAAACTTGTAATGTTTACAATGGCTAAACTTATGGAAATGGAAACACTAGAACAAAATAAAGTTGCATTATATTTGTTTAATATAATTAGTTCGCTAAGATAAAAACAATCTAATATCAAAATAATGGTTAGTTTATAAAAGGATTTTCTATTTTAAGAACTAACCATTATTTTTTTATTATACTGATGTAAGAACATTAATAACTTCTACACATTTGCCATTTTCAAATTTAAATGTAAATGTTTTATCTGCATCTGGATTAGTTGTTTCAAGTGGTTCAGTTTCATTAAAATTCTTAAATACATTTTCAACCGTGTTATATTTTTCTTCATAATCAAAAACCATGCTACATTTTGTATCGCTTGAAACTGTAATCTCTTTATATTCATTTGTTAGCTTCCATACATCTGATATTTGAGCTTGTGCTTCTAAATAATAGTTATTAGAATTTGTTTGTTTAATTTTGTATAAAGGAAATTCTGCATTTGATTCATATAAATCATATTCATTAGAAGTCTCACTATTTTTAATTATATAATTTTCATTATTAATTTTCATAGATCCTTTATTTATAATTTGTTGTAATTCAGCATGAGATAAAGTATATTGTGTATATAATAATCCTCTTAAAGTATATGTATTATTATTGTTAACTACATTAGTAACATATAATACATCTATTCCTTCTAAATTGCCAGTAATTTTTGTATATTTATTATCGCTAGTTTCAGTATTATTGCTTTGACTGTTATTAATTGTATTAGAAACATTATTAATTGTTTCTTGTAATCTATTAACTGTACTTTCTAAGCTACTAATTTGATTATTCAAATTAGTAATTTCTTCTGTTGCTGTTGTTTTCTCATTATAAAATTTATAAATAAAATATCCCATTACAACAATTACTATTATTGCTAAAAAAAATAATAAAGTAGATAAACTTATTTTTAACGATTTCTTTTCTTCCATCTTTTTCACCTCCTCTTGCTATAAATAATCAATACAATCATATTTTATCATTTATGCCTTTTTTTGACAATAAAATGTCAAGAAAATTTTTACTTTATTAAAATATCGATTTTTTTCTTTAAATATATTGATTTTATTGTATTTTAGTGGAAAAAGTGATAATATTAAAAGAAAATAAAAAATATATAAGAAAGGTGTTACTATGGGAAATTTTAACTGGACAAATAGACCTACACAAATAAGAAAATGGGAAAAAGATGTTGACTATGTAATGTTTATAGATGAAAACGGAATGAGTGATATTACTCATATTTTGAAAAAAATAATGAAAGGGAAGGAAATTCTAGAAGAAGAAAAATTCTTCACAGTAACTGGTGTAATTTTTACTAAACCTAGTTATAGAATTGCAAAATATGAAATTAATGCTTTAAAAAATAAATATTGGAAAAATGGTTATTTTGAATATAAAGATAAATTACAAAAAGTATGCTTTCACTCAAGAGAAATACGTAGAGGTTCAGGACCATTTAATTATACTTTAATAGATTATGAAGCATTTATGAACGAAATGTCTTCTACAATAGATGGTCTAAACTACAATATTATTTCCATAACAATAAATATTGAAGATTATCTAAAAAAGAATTATAAATTTGATATATATAATACTGCTATGTGTTTTCTAATACAAAGGTATATATACTATATGCCATCTACTGCTAGAGGATTAATAATGTTAGAATCTCGTGGTAAAAATGAAGATATGCAATTGTTAAATGAAATGAAACATATTATATTTGAAACAGGAATAAGAAGTATATCATCTGATGAATTAGTTAGAAAAATTGCAGGAATATATTTTAATCCGAAATGGACAACAATATATGATGAAACATATATTGGATTAGAAATAGCAGATTTATCATCATATCCTATTCATAAATTTGTACGAAACAAACATAAAGATAAAGCTTTTGAAATATTAGAAAAGAAATTTGATAAATACCCAAATTATATTAATAAAGGTTTGAAAGTATTTCCATAAAAATAGCAGCCGATTAAAATCGACTGCTACCGTCCGCATATTTACGAACCCCAGAGAATAAATCTCTTTCTTTAATATTAATATACTACATTTTATAAAAAAATGCAAGTTTTTATAAAATATTATATAAATTTAATATACTCGTAATATTTTTGTAACATTTATATGATTTAAAATATATAAAATTCTTGTAAAATTATAAATTTTATGTTAGAGTATAATAAAATAAATCGAATTATATAAAAGAAGCATTACTTTGCAGATATATTTTTTCGCATACCTGTTTCGTAACCGCTCCAAAATGTATTTCCGTTGAACTACTTAAAGATATTGTTATGAATATTTAGTGATTAAAAACTGCCAAGTCATTGAAAATATAAGTTTTGTATGATATAATCTGCACATAATTTAATTATCTTGCAATTAGCAAGTTTATATATAGAAAGTAGTTCGAAACCAAAATTGGTAAGGAGGTACAAAGTATGAGAGAAAAACTAGCAATCGCAAATCAATTGAGAATCTCTCGGAAAAACTATAGCAATAATATAGAACATAAAAAATTGTGTTCAAAATGCTATCATGCTTATGTTGTTGAATGCATTATTAAAGGAAAAAGTGATTTTAAGGTTTCTTTTGGTGGCAAATATATTCACAGCTTTTTAAGAAGAATTTCTGACTGGTTTGGATATATTGGGGATATTATTTATAGATTCTTTTTGATACAATTTACACCAAAAGATGATAAAACTTTAAAAAAATATGAGCTTATTCACTTTGGGGTATCAAAACCGATTCATCCCAAAATTGCTAAAATACCAAATGAATGGTGTTTGTATGATTTCCTTGAAAAGAATGGATTCAAAATTAAGGAAGAGCATTTGTATAGTAAATCAACGGTCTACGATGTTGCTAGAGCTTAAAATAATAACCACCCGTTTTACGGGTGGTTATTATTTAATAGTAATTATAATTTTTGTAGTACTAAATATATTTTCTTGCTTTTTTGTGATATAATTAAAGAAAATAAAATGGAAGTGATAAATATGACTTTAGAAGAAATTGATAATTATATAAATAAGAAAATAAATTACAATGAAAATATTATTATCTTTACTTTCTACGAATTGAGAGTAAAATTAAACTTGACAGAAGAAGAGACAATTAATTTTATACAATTAACAAAAATTAGACTAGAAAACTTAAACTATAAGGTATATTTAACAGGAGAAAAATATATATATTCTAATTTAGAATGTATTGTAAAGGATAATGAATTATTAGTGGCAATAAAAAGAAACAGTATTATTTAGTATATTAAATAATACTATTTCTTTTATTTTAAGAATTATTTTGATAAAAAACATTAATATTTCCAAAATTCATACATTCAAAATTTAATTCTTTAAATTTATTTAATAATTTTTGGTTGTTTCCTATAATATATACATAATTTGAATTGATTTTTTTAGGTAATCCCAATATATAAGTGATTTGAGTGTCATTGTAAGTTGTTTTAATATTATTTTCTGTATAATCATAAGGAGAAACAGAATTATATAATAATATGTATATATGTTCTTGGGCAGTTAAATTATCTTGGATATAAATAGTATTTTTTTGTAAATTACGGCTATATTCTATAGCATCTAAATAATTAGTCGCAAAAAGATATTGCCATTTTGTTTCATTATTATAATGATAAAAATAATAATTAAAAAATAATCCAAAGTTAATTATAAGCATTAATAATATTGGCAAGATTAGTGTTTTATTTTTTTTGTATATATTGAAAAATCCTATGGTTGTAAAATAGACTAATGGTACAAATATAGCATTTGCTTTGTTAATATTTGGGCTATTTATTATTAGTTGACATGTTAGTACACTAAAAAACCAAAAAACGAATATTACATTTATATTAAATTCTTTTCTTTTTATTGAGATATAAAAATTTCTTAAACAATTAATAAAACCAATAATAAAAAACGGTATTGTAAAGTAGTATATAGTGCCAAAATAAGGTATAGAATTATAAATTAAAGCACTGTCTACATCAAAACTAAAGATAGATAGTAGTATATATAAATTTTTGAAAACATTTGTTAAAGAGACTTCAGCTCCTCTATAATTCTTTAGTAAAGGTATGGTTATAAATCCTTCTATTTGATTAATAATACCATTATTAATTAAAATCATTAATATAAGTGGAAGGGCTAGTATGAACATTGGTATGCCTAAAATAATTATTTTCTTTATGTTTATTTTCTTTATATATAAAAGATATATACATAAAGAGAATAATAGAATAGGAATTATGATATATGACAATGCATAGGTATATAAAGTTAACCCAAATAAAATACCACTAAAAAATAGTAATGTGTTACTATTTTTTGTAATGGATTGAATAAAAAAGCAAATTGATATAGTTAGAAAATCCACCAATAAGTTACAGTCTAAGCCCCATCTAGATTGCATAATAAAATAAGGAGAGATTGATAGTAAAAGTAAAAATAATAGCGTTTTTATTTTATTATTTTCTTTTTTTAGTATAAATAGTACACAAATAAAAGTTAATAATCTCAAAATAATTGCAGGAAATCTAATAATAAATATACTATAGTTAAATATTTTAATTAACAATGCCGTAAGATACATATACATTGCGCTTTGTCCGTCCGCCATAATTAATTAAATATACTGGAAATTTGTTTAAATATCTATCAATACCATATTTTGAAATAGAAATAGCATCATAAGCCATGCCTGCTTCATCAACATGTAATCCATAGGGTACTTCTCCTAACTTATAAGTAGATGTAAAAATGGTCAACATAAACAATGAAAATATTAAGAATTTATAATGCTTATTAGCAAAAGTTTTTAAGTTATTATATAAATTGTTTAAAAAAGTAATATTAATTTTATTTCTTAATAAAATCAAGCATAAAGAAATAATAAAAAATATTATACTAGTAATGATATAAAACATCTTTTTTTCCTCCCAAATAAAATTATATCAATTATATCATATTATAATTAAGCAAAGAAAGTTTTTTAAAAAAATTTTGAAAAAAAACATAATCATTATTTTTAAAAAATTATTGCAAAATAAAAATAAAAGTGATATCATATTAAACAATATAAAAATACATAAACAAGACAAGATAAATAGAAAAATATCTTTTAGAGAGCCAAAGGTAGCTGAAAATTTGGTAAGTAAAATCTATTTATTATCACTTTGTTAGTTGCTAAACTGAAATAAAAGTAAGTTTTGCCGTATATCTGCGTTAAAGATATTTAAGAGAGTAAATTTATAAAAATATAAATTGCTAAATTAGGTGGTACCGCGGAAGTTAAATCCATTTCGTCCTAAAATAGGATGAAATGGATTTTTTGTATAAAGGAGGATAAATGCAAGAACTAGAATTAAAAAGAGTTTATAAACATTTTAAAGGAGATTACTATTTGGTAGAAGATGTAGTAATACACAGTGAAACAAGAGAAAAATTAGTTTTATATAGACCATTATATGGTGATGGAAAACAATTATATGTAAGACCAATTGATATGTTTTTAAGTGAAGTAGACCACGAAAAATATCCAAATGTTAAACAAAAATACAGATTTGAATTACAAAATATAGAAAGTGTAAACAAAAAATAGAAGGGGGAATTTATATGTATAAAAAAGTAGAATTACCAAATGGATTTGTTGGTATGGAAAATGAAGTAGCTAAAGTTTGGAAAGAAAAAGATATTATAAAGAAAAACTTTGCTATGAATGAAGGAAAAAGATATTTTACATTTTATGATGGACCTCCAACAGCAAATGGAAAACCACATGTTGGACACATCGAAACAAGAGTAATGAAAGATATTATTCCAAGATACAAAGTAATGAAAGGTTATAAAGTTATAAGAAAAGCTGGTTGGGATACACATGGACTTCCAGTTGAACTAGAAATAGAGAAAAAACTTGGAATTTCTGGAAAAGAACAAATTGAGGATTATGGAGTAGAAAAATTCGTTAAAGAATGTAAAGACAGTGTTTTCACATATGTTCATATGTGGGAAGAAATGACAAACAAAGTTGGATATTGGGTTGATATGGAAAATCCATATGTAACATATCATAATGATTATATAGAATCTGTTTGGTGGGCATTAAAACAAATGTGGAATAAAGGTCTTTTATATGAAGGACATAAAGTTATGCCATATTGCCCAAGATGTGGAACAGCATTATCTTCACATGAAGTTGCACAAGGATATAAAGATGTAAAAGATTTAACTTGTATTGCAAAATTTAAAGTAAAAGGAAAAGATAATACTTATATTTTAGCTTGGACAACAACTCCTTGGACTTTACCATCAAATTTAGCATTGTGTGTAAATAAAACGTATGACTATGTAGAAGTTAAAGCAAATATTGGTACAGATGATGAACCTGTATACGAAAATTATATATTAGCAAAAGATTTATTAGGTACTGTATTAAAAGAAACACCTTATGAAATTGTAAATGAATTTAAAGGTGAAGATTTATTAGGAACAGAATATGAACAATTAATGCCATTTGCTCAAGTTGATGGAAAAGCATTTGTTGTAATTCATGGTGACTACGTTAATTTAGAAGATGGTACAGGAATTGTACATATTGCACCAGCATATGGTGAAGATGATAGCTTAGTTTCTAAACAAAATGGAATTGCGTTTGTAAATTTAGTAGACAAATCTGGAAAATTCGTTAAAGAAGTAGAACCATGGGCAGGAAGATTTGTAAGAGATTGTAATGAAGATATTTGTAAGTGGCTTGCAGAACAAGGAAAATTATTCTCTAAAGAAAAACATTTACATTCATATCCACATTGCTGGAGATGTGATACACCACTTCTTTATTATCCAAAAGAGAGTTGGTTTGTAGCTATGAGTAAATTAAGAGATGAATTAGTTGCAAATAACAACAAAGTAAATTGGTATCCAGATACAATAAGAACAGGAAGATTTGGAAAATTCCTAGAAAATGTTATAGATTGGGGAATTTCAAGAGATAGATATTGGGGAACACCTCTTCCAGTATGGACTTGTGAGGATGAAAATTGTGGACATCAAGAATGTATTGGATCAATAGAAGAATTAAAAGAAAAAGCTATTGATTGCCCAGATGAAATAGAATTACATAAACCATACATAGATAATGTACATTTAAAATGTCCAAAATGTGGAAAAGAAATGAAAAGAGCAAAAGAAGTTATAGATTGTTGGTTTGATTCAGGATCAATGCCTTTTGCACAATGGCATTACCCATTTGAAAATAAAGAAATGTTTGATAATAATTTTCCAGCAGGATTTATATCAGAAGCTATTGATCAAACAAGAGGATGGTTCTATACATTAACAGCAATCGGAACAGCTTTATTTGGAAGAACTCCATTTGAAAACTGTATAGTTTTAGGCCATGTATTAGATGAAAAAGGACAAAAAATGTCTAAATCAAAAGGTAATGGTGTAGATCCAATGATATTATTAAATCAAGTTGGTGCAGATGCAACAAGATGGCATTTTTATACAGTATCAGCTCCATGGTTACCAACAAGACTTGGACTAAATAATGTTCAAGAAACACAAAGAGGATTTTTAAGTACTTTATGGAATGTATATTCATTCTATGTACTTTATGCAGAAATAGATCAATTTAATCCATTAGAATACAAAGATTTTAAAATAACAAATGTAATGGATAAATGGATAATTTCTAAATTAAATACACTTGTAAAAGATGTAGATGAAAAATTAAATAATTATGATATTACATCAGCAGCATTAATGATAGAAGATTTTACAGACGAACTTTCAAATTGGTATGTTCGTAGAAATAGAGAAAGATTCTGGTTAACTGAATTAAATGATGATAAAATAGGTGCATATGTAACACTTTACAAAGTATTAGTTACATTAAGCAAAATTTCAGCGCCATTTGTCCCATTTATGACAGATGAAATATATCAAAATTTAGTTGTAGGATTAGATAAAACTGCACCAGAAAGCGTACATTTATGTTTATGGCCAGAAGTTGACGAAACTGCAATAGATAAAAAATTAGAAAAAGAAATGGATTTAGCATATAAAATTGTTAAATTAGGAAGAAGTGCAAGAAATTCTGCAAATATTAAAAACAGACAACCACTTTCTGAAATGCTAATTTCTATAGATACTTTACCAGAATATTATTCAGATATAGTAAAAGAGGAATTAAATGTTAAAAAAATAGAGCTTGGAGCAGAAATGTCTGAATATGTTAATTTTGAAATTAAACCAAATTTACCAGTGCTTGGTAAAGAATATGGAAGACTAATACCAAGAATAAAAGAAGAGATTGCTAAGAAAAATCAAATGGATTTAGCTAATACTGTTAAAAATGGTGGAGTAGAATATATAGAAATAGATGATACTCAAATTGGATTAAATTCAGAAAATCTACTTGTTACAATGCAAGGAAAAGATGGATTTGCATTTAGTGGAGAGGGCGAAATTGGTGTTGTATTAGATACTCATATAACAGAAGAACTAAAAGAAGAAGGATATTTAAGAGAAATTCTTTCTAAAGTTCAAAATATGAGAAAAGATAAAGAATTTGAAGTTTTAGATAGAATAAATCTTTATGTAGAAGGAAATGAAGAGATAGAAAAAGTAATTAAAAAATTCGAAGATACAATAAAACATGATACTTTAGCAAATAATATTATTTATAATGCTTCAAGAGATAGCTATACAGAAACTGGTATTAATGATCAAAAATTAAATATAGATGTTGAAGTAGTAAAATAATTTCGAAAATAAAAAGGAAAGTTTTTAAACTTTCCTTTTTATTATGGGGCTTCTAACCAGGATTGAACTGGTGACCTCAGCCTTACCAAGGCTGCACTCTACCAACTGAGCTATAGAAGCAATTTTGTATATTATATATAAATATATTTATATTGTAAATAGATAATAAAGAAAAATATATAAAAAGAAGTTCTGTATTACAGAACTTCTTCTACTACAAATAAAATCGGATCCATTCCAAATTCTATTCGTAAAGCGTTTAAATTGGCTGAGCAAGCTTCTTTATGGATCCAACTAGGCTTTTCAACCCAGCTTCCATCAAGCTCTCGCCTAATGAAGTGATAGTCATAATGTCCCTCATATTCGTTTCTTGGCTTTTTCAGGTAGAAACCAATAATGTACTTGTCTTTTGGAGCAATCTCTAAGGAATCAATTTTCCGGAGTTTTAATCTACCAAATTCAGATCCTGCTTTTTCAACAATTTCCTTTATTGGAGTTGTCCGGAATCCCCAAAGATTATAATCTAAAATGCTTTTAGACATATCTCTAAATGTTCCAAAAGCAAAAAGCATACAATTAGCTTCTTTTCCTCCTGCAAGTTTGTTGTTGAATTCCTCAATGCTCATTGGGTTAAAATTCTTCATGTTTTCCTCCTTTTTTGCTAGCAATATAATCTATTGCCAAAATCAACGATTACTATACATTAATTATATCACAAATATGGTTATTCTTCAAATTTTGATGGACAAACTACCAATTTTGTGCTATATTATTATATGAGTTTTTTATAAAAAAAGGGAGAGGTAAAAATGAAAATTGGTATAGTTGGACTTCCAAACGTAGGTAAAAGTACAATGTTTAATAGCATAACAAAAGCAGGAGCAGAATGTGCTAATTATCCGTTTTGTACAATAGAACCAAATGTTGGAGTTGTTCCGGTTCCAGATGAAAGAATAGATAATTTAGCTAAAATGTATAATCCACAAAAAATAACACATGCAGTTGTTGAGTTTGTTGATATAGCCGGATTAGTAAAAGGTGCTAGTAGAGGAGAAGGTTTAGGAAATAAATTCTTATCACATATAAGAGAAGTTGATGCAATATGTCAAGTTGTTAGATGTTTTGAAGATTCTAATGTAGTACATGTTGATGGTAGTGTTGATCCAATTAGAGATATAGAAACAATAAATTTAGAATTAATATTTGCAGATATAGAGACTGTTGATAAAAGATTAGATAAAGCAAGAAAATCATTGAAAGCAGATAAAAAATTTCAATTTGAAATAGATTTATTAGAAAAAATAAAAAAAGGTTTAGAAGATGGATTGCCAGCAAGAGCACTTGAATACTCAGATGAAGAAAAAGAAATAGTTAAAGACTTATTTTTATTAACTACAAAACCAATAATATATATAGCAAATATATCAGAGTCACAATTAGAAGCACCAGATAGAGAAGAAATGGTAATAAAAGTTAAAGATTATGCTAAAAGAGATAATGCAGATGTTGTGACATTGTGTGTTAAAGTAGAAGAAGAATTATCAGGTTTAGATGATCAAGATAAAAAAGAAATGCTAGAAGCACTAGGCTTAGAAGAATCTGGATTAGATAAATTAATTAAAAAAAGTTATGACTTATTAGGTCTTATGTCATTTTTAACAGCAGGAGAACCAGAAGTTAGAGCTTGGACAATAAAAAAAGGAACTAAAGCACCAGAAGCCGCTGGAAAAATTCATTCTGATATACAAAGGGGATTTATAAAAGCAGAAGTTGTCTCATATGATGATTTAATGAGAGAAGGTTCAATGGTGGCAGCTAAAGAAAAGGGATTAATTCGTTCAGAAGGAAAAGAATATATAATGCAAGACGGAGATATTGTATTATTCAAATTTAATGTATAAAGGAGAGATAATAATGGGAGAAAATCAAAACAATAATCAAGAACAAGAATTAGATATAAATCAATTAATGCAAATTAGAAGGGATAAGTTAGCTGAATTACAAGAACAAGGTAAGGATCCATTTGAAATAACAAAATTTAATAGAACACATACAGCAGGACAAATAAAGGCAAATTATGAAGAATTTGAACAAAAAGATGTTACTGTTGCAGGTAGAATTATAGCAAAAAGAATAATGGGAAAAGCATCATTCTGCACAATACAAGACAGTGATGAAAAAATTCAGAGTTATGTAAGTATAAATGATTTAGGAGAAGAAAGTTATAAAGCTTTTAAAACATTTGATATAGGAGATATTATTGGTATTACAGGTTTTGTATTTAAAACAAGAACAGAAGAAATATCAGTACATGCAAAAGAAGTTACTTTACTTTCTAAATCTTTAAGACCATTACCAGAAAAATTCCATGGATTAAAAGATCCAGATTTAAGATATAGACAAAGATATGTAGATTTAATAATGAATCCAGAAGTAAAGAAAACTTTTGAAACAAGAAGTAAAATAATTACAGAAATAAGAAGAATACTAGATGAAAAAGGATATTTAGAAGTTGAAACACCAATATTAAATACAATATCAGGTGGAGCAACAGCTAAGCCATTTATAACACATCACAATGCATTAGATTTACCAATGTATTTAAGAATTGCAACAGAATTAAATTTAAAAAGATTAATTGTTGGTGGATATGATAAGGTTTATGAAATGGGAAGAATATTCAGAAATGAAGGAATGGATATAAGACATAATCCAGAATTTACATCAATAGAATTATATTCAGCATATGAAGATTATAATGATATGATGGATATAACAGAAGAAATATTTACAAAATGTGCAATGAAAGTTTTAGGAACAACAAAAATAACATATCAAGGACAAGATATTGATTTAACACCTGGATGGAAAAGAATTACTATGATTGATAGTATTAAAGAAGCTTGTGGAGTTGATTTTAATGAAATAAATTCAGACGAAGAAGCTGTAAAAATTGCAAAAGAAAGAGGATTAGAAATTCCAGATTCAACAAAGGAAACAAGAGGAGATGTAATTAGTTTATTCTTTGATGAATATGTTGAAAAAACATTAATACAACCAACATTTATATATGATTATCCAGTAGAAATTTCACCACTTGCAAAAAGAAGTTCAAAAGACACTAGATTAACAGAAAGATTTGAAATATTTATAGGTGGTAGAGAATATGGAAACGCATTCTCAGAATTAAATGATCCAATTGACCAATATGAAAGATTTAAAAAACAAGTTGAAGCAAGAAATGCTGGAGATGAAGAAGCTGGTATGATGGATGAAGATTTTATACAAGCTCTTGAATATGGTATGCCTCCAACAGGTGGACTAGGTATAGGTATTGATAGATTAGTAATGCTATTAACAGATGCGGCATCAATAAGAGATGTATTATTATTCCCAACAATGAAACCATTAAATTAATTGTTTGAGCATAGAAAATAAAATATGATAATAATAAAAAGTTGGAATGTTAAATAACGATTCCAACTTTTTTTATTGTATATAAATCAATCTAGCAATATAACACTATTTTCTTCGGTTGACGATGTTGTTACACTATTTCGTAAAGAAACAACGGGACGTAATGCACGATTAAAGAATGAATAATTTTTATCAGTACTCATGTAAGAACCAGAATTTCCAACATAACCATAAAAGTCTACCAGCATTAATAGATGATGATAGCCATTGCTTTGACTTGAAAGCATATATCCATAACAATTTTCGCTTCCTATACGTTGTTTATGTGGAAAATACATATTATCTTTTTCGTCTACTAAATAGCCTTCTTTAGCTGAAAGAGTATAATCACTTGTTTTAGGTGTTGAATTAATTCCAAAAAGATATCCACATTTACCGATAGCGTTACTATATACTTTTTCATTTGGATATTTTGTGTTCCAACTTGCTACCCACATATTTAATGTTGCACTTCCTATTGCTTTATCTGCTTTTTTTTCATCCACAAAAGCTGTCCATAAGGAAGTATCTAATAATGTTGATACAATTTTATCATTTTCATTATTATTATATCCATTGGTCCATGCAATGGTTTGACCATCAATAACAGGATTAAATCTAGCTACATGATTAGTTGTATCTGATGAAAAGCCGCTAGGTATCGAACCATATACAGCATAATCTCCAACAGCTTTTAAAATATTGTCACATTCAACTGCTTTAGTTGATGTTATATAATCTGTTGAAATTAAGTATACATTTGTTGAATCACTATAAAATATTCTCCAATCAGAAACTCCATTAGCTGTATATCCAGAAACTTTTTTCCCATAATAAGCTTGTTTATTAGAATTTACTTTATTTAATAAAGTATCTTTGGTTCCTTGAGAATCAAGTGTGCCGTCTTCTTCGATTACATACTTATTTTTATCTTTTGTGATTATCCAAGGTAAAGTTTGATTGGCAGATTTTGATATTTCCGCTTTATCAATTTTTAAAATTTCATTTTCTAAAGTTGTTGTGTCTATTTTTCCTGAAGTATTTGTTTTTGAAGCCATTATGGCTAATTTTACTTGCTCTTCAAATTCCGATTTGTCTGTTGTATCTTTGGCATGTGTTGCTTGATTTAGTATCCCATTTTCTCCTGTTAACATACTTATTGTTACACCTGCAAGTATTAATAACACTATTATTGTAATTATTAGTGCAATCAATGTGATACCTTTTGATTGTTTAACTTTCATTTTTCCTCCTTTGTTTTTTATAATTTAATAATGATATTATACTAAAATGTTTATTGTTTTTCAATAGTTTTAGTTAAATAAAAATGAGAAAGAAGAAGAAACCTAAATTTAGATTATCTTCTTCTTTTTTTGCCGATTTAATTAAAAATTTAACTAGCAGGTCGCTGTTTGTTCTTTCGAAGAATGGTGTAGTCTTCATGTCCTGAACTAACTAACAGCTCCTCGATTTTTGAAATATCGAAAATACCAGTTTTTAAGTATTTATTGAGTGTCTCAACACACAATTCTGACAAGTTATCGATAATTTCAGGGAACTCATCATTATCATTCAAAATGATAGTGATTGCGTCTGAATTGTTTCCTGTTAACTCAATTATAGAGCCAATAGAAAACCTAATATTTTCAGATGCATATGAAACAGTTATCTCTTCAATAGAATCAGTTTCTCTATTGATAAGGTAGTACGATTCATATTCTGGATCATACTGTTTGAAAATAATATAAGATTTGTATAACTGTAAAGAAATACAAGATCCATTTTTATCTTCAACAACTAAGTTATTTGTAGTTCCAGACAGTTTGATAGGTAAACACAAATCATCTGGATCTAAAATGTTTAATTTTGTTCCCAGTTCTTTTAAAAGCTGAATAAATCCAACACCATATGCTTTTAAAAGTGTAAATAATTGATCTTCTAGTCTCCGACTGTTAATTAAACAGTCTCTTAATAAGTTCTCTTTTTCTTTTTGCTTTCTTGTTTTCATTGTTTTCTCCTTTACGGCATAACCTCAACAATTGTATCAAAATTAATTATACAATAAAATAAATAAAAAAGCAAATAAAGTGAATAAATTAATTGCAATTCTTTACTTTATACCTTTAATGTTATATAATAACGACCATAGGGGAAAAGGAGAAAAAATATGTTTAATTTTTCATTTGATAAAAGGATTTTATATGTTGTACTTGGGATAATGGTTGTATCTACATTAATACAATATACAACTCAAGAAGGTGCATTGCTTTCTTTATTGTTAACGATACCAGGAGTGTTAATTGCAATAACATTTCACGAATATGCCCATGCATTTGCAGCAGATAAATTAGGAGATGATACACCAAGAAGGCAAGGAAGATTAAGTTTAAATCCATTTGCACATTTAGATCCAATTGGATGTGTATTACTATTGTTTGCAGGATTTGGTTGGGGAAAACCGGTAGAAGTTAATCCTAGAAATTATAATAGAGATATATCAATGGAAAAAGCAGATGCAATTGTATCATTTGCAGGTCCTGCAATGAATTTTGTGTTGGCTATTATTTTTACATTAATTTATTGTGCAATATATAAATTTGCATCAACTGCATTTTTATTATCAACATATGGAATGGTTATATTAAGTTTAATATCTTATACAATAGCTATAAATATAGGATTAGGTGTATTTAATTTAATACCACTTCCTCCATTAGATGGTTCAAAAATAATAAATATATTTTTACCATATAAGGCTAAGCAATGGTTTGCAAATAACGAAAATATATTTTATATAATATTTTTAGTAATATGGATTACAGGAATAGCAGGTACAATTATTTCACCAGCAATTAACTTTTTAGGAAGTTCTTTATTAAAATTAGGAATGAAAATATTTGGATTATAAAAAAGGAAAATGAAATGAAAGATATAATAACACTTGGAATAGAATCAAGCTGTGATGAGACTTCTGTTGCAGTTGTAAAAAACGGTAGAGAAGTTTTATCAAATGTAATAGATTCACAAATAAAAATACATGAAAAATATGGAGGAGTTGTTCCGGAAATTGCATCTAGAAATCATATAGAGGCAATTTCTAGAGTAACAAAAACAGCACTAAAAGAAGCAAATATTAATTTTAATGATATAGATGTTGTTTCTGCAACATATGGACCACGGATTAGTTGGTGCTTTATTAGTTGGTTTGTCTTATGGAAAGGCCTTAAGCTTTGCAATAAATAAGCCATTAGTAGGAGTAAATCATATACAAGGACATATAGCTGCAAATTATATAACACATAAAGAATTAAAACCACCATTTTTGTGTCTTTTAATATCTGGTGGTAATACTCAATTAGTTCATGTTAAAGATTATACAGAATTTGAAATATTAGGAAAAACAAGAGATGATGCAATAGGAGAGGCATTTGATAAAGTCGCAAGAGTGGTAGGACTTGGATATCCAGGAGGACCTAAAGTTGATAAATTAGCAAAACAAGGTAATCCAACAATAGAATTACCTAAAACACATTTTGATAATTTAGATTTTAGTTTTAGTGGAATAAAAACAGCAGTTATTAATTTAAACCATAATAATCCTAATATTAAAAGAGAAGATTTATGTGCAAGTTTTGAAAAAACAGTAACAGAAACATTAATTGAAAATACTTTAAAAGCATTAAAGTCTATAAATTTAAAAACAATAGCTTTAGGTGGAGGAGTTTCAGCAAATAGTTATATAAGAGAAGAATTTTTAAAATTAGAAAAAGATGGAATAAAAATATTTACTCCAGATATAAAATTATGCACAGATAATGCGGCAATGATTGCATGTGCAGGGTATTATAATTATATAGCTGGAAATACAAATAAATTAGATTTAAATGCAGTACCAAATTTAAAATTATAAAAATTAGAAGGAGTAATAATGTCAATATTTGCAGTAGCAGACCTACATTTGTCTTTTAATATAAATAAACCAATGTATGTATTTGGAGACAATTGGATTGGTTACGAAGAAAAAATAAAAAAAGACTGGATGGAAAAAATAACTGATAATGATTTAGTATTATTACCAGGAGATTTTTCGTGGGAAACATACTTAGAAAATACATATAAAGATTTTGAATTTATAAATAATCTACCAGGAAAAAAGATATTATTAAAAGGAAATCATGACTACTGGTGGAGTACTGTTACGAGTATGAGAAAATTTATAAAAGAACAGGGATTTGAAAATATTGACTTTTTATATAACAATAGTTATGAATATAATGGCTATATAATAGCAGGTGCTAGAGGATGGAGCCTTACAGATGAAGCAAAGGATGAAAAGTTTATAAATCGTGAACTAAATAGATTAGAATTATCATTAGAAGATGGAATTAATAAATTTGGTAAAGATAAAGAAATAATAGTTTGTATGCACTACCCACCTATAATAAGCAAAAAATTAAATAATAATGAAGAATTAAAATTTGTAAATTTAATGAAAAAATACAATGTAAAAAAATGTTTATATGGACATCTACATGCTAGTTCAATAAAAGATGCTGTAGAAGGAACAATAGAAGGAATTGAGTTTAAATTAGTTAGTATAGATGGACTAGATTTTAAAGTATATAAAGTAATTTAAAATATTGGTGAGATTAATGGTAGATTTAAATAAAGATGTTAAATATATAAAAGGAGTAGGACCTAATAGAGTAAAACTTTTAAATAAATTAAATATAAATACATTAAAAGATTTAATAACATATTATCCAAGAACATATGAAGATAGAAGTAAACCAAAAAATATATGTGAATGTCTTGATGGAGAAGAAGTTTTAATAGAAGGGATTTCTGCAACTAATTTAGTAAGTACAAGAATTAGAGGAAAAACAATGCAGAGATTGACAATAAAAGATGAGACTGGAAGCTGCTTAATAACATGGTTTAATCAAGATTATTTGAAAAGAAATTTTCATCTTGGAAATAAATATAGTTTTTTTGGAAAAATACACATAAAAAATGGAAGATATGAAATGACTTCGCCTGTATATGATATTGAAGGAAAAAATAACAATACAGGAAAAATAATTCCTATATATCCACTTACATATAATTTATC
This sequence comes from uncultured Clostridia bacterium, assembly GCA_934133175.1. Lineage (GTDB taxonomy): Bacteria > Bacillota > Clostridia > TANB77 > CAG-508 > CAG-269. The sequence goes on from CAKPAX010000023.1 coordinate 18,023, forward strand.
ACAAAATGTAATAAGAAAGATTATAGAAAATGGTTTAGCCGAAGTAAATGATAGTTTGTTTGAGACTTTACCAGAATATATATTAAAAAAATACAGTTTAATAGAAATAAATAAAGCAATAGATTATATACATTTTCCAAAAGATTTTTTAGATTTTCAAAATGCAAGAAATAGATTAGTTTTTGAAGAGTTATTAGCTATGCAATTAGCTTTATTAACTTTAAAAAATAATTATATAGCTAATAATAATGGAATCCAATTTAGCAAAGATGCAAAAATGTCAGATGTTATAAATTCTCTTCCATTTAATTTAACACATGCACAATTAAGAGTTTTGGAAGATATAGATAAAGACATGGAGTCTTCAAAATCTATGAATAGACTGTTGCAAGGTGATGTTGGATCAGGAAAAACAGTAGTTGCAATGATTTCTGCATATAAAGCAGTAAAATGTGGTTATCAAGCAGCAATTATGGCACCAACAGCAATATTAGCAACACAGCATTTACAAAATTTTAAAAATATATTAGGAAAATTTGATATTAATTGTGAATTATTAGTATCGAGTATTACTAAAAAGAAAAAAGAAGAAATTCTACAAGATTTAAAAAATGGAAAAATAGATATATTAATTGGAACACATGCAATTTTAGAAGAAAATGTAGAATTTAAAAAATTAGGATTAGTTGTTACTGATGAACAGCATAGATTTGGAGTAAAGCAAAGAACGACAATAGCTCAGAAAGGAAAAAATCCAGATGTATTGGTTATGACGGCAACACCTATTCCAAGAACATTGGCATTAATATTATATGGTGATTTGGATATATCTATAATAGATGAGCTTCCACCAAATAGAAAACCAATAGATACATTTGCTATACCAAAAACAGATGCAATGGAACAAAGAGTTTTTAATTTTATAAAAAAACAAATAGATGAAGGCAGACAAGCATATATTGTGTGCCCATTAGTAGAAGAAAGTGAAGAACTTAATTTGAATTCTGTTACAAAATTAGCTGAAAAATATAAAGAAGATGTTTTTAAAGAATATAGAGTTGAATACTTACATGGAAAAATGAAGGCAAAAGAAAAAGATGAAATAATGAATAAATTTAAAAACGGAGAAATTGATATATTAATTTCAACAACTGTAATAGAAGTTGGTGTAGATGTGCCTAATGCAAACTTAATGGTTATAGAAAATGCAGAAAGATTTGGACTAGCTCAACTTCATCAATTAAGAGGTAGAGTTGGAAGAGGAGAGTACAAATCATATTGTGTGTTGAAGTACGAAACAAAAGGACAAAACACAAAAGAAAGAATGAAAGTAATGTGTGAAACAAACGATGGATTTGTAATTTCTGAGAAAGACTTAGAATTAAGAGGTTCAGGAGATTTTTTTGGAACAGAACAACATGGTTTACCAGAATTTAAAATAGCAAATTTATTTGAAGATATGAAAACACTAAAAATAGCACAGGCAGAAGCTTTACAAATAATAAACGAAGATCCTAAATTAGAATTAGAAAAAAACAAATTATTTAAAAAGCAAATAGAAGAAAAATTTACATCAAGAATAGAAATATAAAAAAAGGATGTTGATAATATGGTAAAAATAATAATAAAAATTATAGCATTATTAGTAATTTTAGCAGGAGTAACATTGATATATGATGCTCGTATAATAACAAAAGAAAATTTTGGCTTTGGAGATCAAAATGAAGCAACAAGTGGATTAAAAATACTGGGATTTATTATATCTATAATAGGTGCATTAGTATTGTATTTTAATATATAAATAAATATAGCATAGAAAGGAAAATAAAAATGAGAAAATTATTTACATCAGAAAGTGTAACAGAAGGACATCCAGATAAACTATGTGATTATATATCAGATAGTGTATTAGATAGTTATTTAGAAAAGGATAAAAATGCAAGAGTAGCATGCGAAACAGTTGCAGGAAAAGGAGAAATTTTAGTAACAGGAGAAATTACCTCAACTGCAAATATCGATATTGAAGAAATAGTAAGAAATACAATTAAAGAAGTTGGTTATGATAATGAAAATACAGATATTGATTACAGAACTTGCAAAATACATCTTAATATTTCTAAACAATCACCTGATATAGCATTAGGAGTTGATAAATCATTAGAAACAAAAACAGGTACAGAAGTAATTTCAGAAGGTGCAGGAGATCAAGGAATAATGTTTGGTTTTGCTTGTAACGAAACAGATACATATATGCCTATGCCAATCTATTTAGCACACAAATTATCTAAAAGATTAACAGAAGTAAGAAAAAATAATATTATTAATTATTTAAGACCAGATGGAAAAGTTCAAGTAACAGTTGAATATGAAGGAAATAAACCTGTAAGAGTTGATACCATAGTAGTATCTACACAACATGATTCAGATGTTGATTTAGATGTATTAAAAAAAGATATAAAAGAAAAAGTAATTAATGAAGTAGTTCCTAATGAATTATTAGATGAAAATACAAAATATTTTATAAATCCAACAGGAAGATTTGTAATAGGTGGACCTTTAGGTGATAGTGGGTTAACTGGAAGAAAAATAATTGTTGATACATATGGTGGTTATTCTAGACATGGTGGAGGAGCGTTTTCTGGTAAAGATGCAACAAAAGTTGATAGATCTGCTTCATATATGGCAAGACATATAGCTAAAAATGTTGTTGCAAATGGAATGGCAGATAAATGTGAAATTCAACTTTCATATGCTATAGGAGTTGCAAAACCAGTTTCTATATATGTAGAGACATTTGGAACAGCAAAAATTCCAGAAGAAGAAATTTCTAAAAAAATAGAAGAAAAATTTGATTTAACTCCAAGAGGAATAATCAACTATTTGGATTTACAAAAACCAATATATAAATTAACAACAAATTATGGACATTTTGGGAAAGAAAACTTATCATGGGAAAAAATAATTGAATTCAAATAAAATTAACATAAGATTGACAAAGTACTGAGAATAGTATATAGTAAAGAATGTATTATATTCTAATAATTAACATATTTATTTATATGTTAATAGGTAGCTAGTTAACAACTATAAAGTCATAATAAACAAGGAGGAAAAATTATGGAGCATAGTGATGATTATGATGTAGTAGTAGTGGGCGGAGGTCCTGCAGGAATATTTTTTGCATATGAAATGTTGCAGAAAAATCCAGATAAAAGAATCTTGCTTATTGAGCAGGGAAATCGGGTAGAAAACCGTAATTGCCCTGAATCAAAATTTGGAAAATGTACTAAATGTAAACCTTGTTGTAATATCACATGTGGTTTTTCAGGAGCAGGAGCATTTTCTGATGGAAAATTATCTTTGTATAATTCAGAAGATGATGATATTTATGTAGGCGGAAATGTGCATAAATATATAGGCGTTGATGATACAAAGAAACTCATTGATTACACTGATAGTATTTATCTTAACTTTGGCGCAACAGAAAAACTTGAAGGCGTTGGTAACAGATTGGAAATTGCTAAAATTCGTAAAAAAGCAGAGAATACAGGATTGGAATTAATAAATATTCCCATTAGGCATTTAGGAACCGATAAATCTCATGAACTTTATTATAAGATTGAGAAATATTTGGAAGATGCAGGTGTTACAATTCTTTTTGAAACTACAGTCACAGATCTTATTGTTGAAGAGAATAAGATTAAAGGTGTAATTTTTAGTTACAAAGGAATAGAAAAAAGTATTTTTTGTCCAAATGTTGTTTTAGCAGTTGGAAGAGTTGGGGCAAACTGGATGCTTGGTATGTGTAATAAGCATAATATCAGAACTAATCCAGGTCCAATCGATATTGGAATTCGTTATGAATTGCCAAATGGGGTTATGGAAGACATTAACAAATACCTCTACGAAGGAAAATTGATTGGAAAACCAAATCCTTTCAATGATAAGGTTAGAACATTTTGCCAGAATCCGGGCGGATTTGTGACAACAGAAGTGTATGATAATGATATTACATTAGTAAATGGACATTCTTGCAAAGATATTAAGAGTGAAAATACTAATTTAGCATTATTAGTAACACTTAATCTTGAGGATATAAATCCAATGGATTATGCAATAAATATTGCAAAAAATGTGAATGCCTTAACAGGTGGTAACATTATTGTTCAGAGATTGATTGACTTTAAGTCTGGAAAAAGGACTTGGCAGGAAGAATTAGAAAACAATTCAGTAATTCCAACTTTGAAAGCTGCAAAAGCTGGAGATATTGGACTTGCTATGCCATATAGAGTGTATAGAGATATATGGGAATTTATCGATCTTATGAATAATGTAGCACCAGGATTTGCAAATCCAGATAATTTGTTATATGGACCTGAAATCAAATTCTATAGTAATAAGGTAGAATTGACAAAAGAGTTTGAGACAAGTATAAATGGATTATATGCAATTGGAGATGGTTGTGGATTAACACGAGGATTAATGATGGCCTCAGTTTCAGGAGTACAGTTAGCTAGAGTATTAAGTGAAAAATAATAGTTCACAGTAAGAAAAAAGAGGGAAAGATTTTTTATTAAATCTTTCTCTTTTTGAGATTTAAAATATGTCAATGGGGACGTAGTTCTTTGACAACCTAAGAATGTAACACTGAAATTTAAAATAAAAATTAATATTATATACAAAAATTAATGATTATATATAGAAAAAAAGTACAAACTGTGATATAGTGTGAAAAAAACATAGGAGAAACAAGTGGAGAAGACAAAAATAACTAAAAAAGACAAAAATATAAACTTAATTAAAATTATGTATATAGTTTTATCGTTTGCATTTATAACTCCGTCAATAGTATATATATTAAAAAATAAAACAATTTTTGGATTTAATAAAGAATTTAAGTTTTTACTAAATAATATAGATACTGTAAAACAAACCATAATTTATTTAATAATAATAAGTCTGTTGATTGCAATATATTTTTTAATAATCAAAAAACGAAAACAATTATTTAAAGATACAAAATCAGTTATGAAATTTATATTAATAGTTTCGCTAATATTTGTATTTACAGTACCAATGTTTAGCTCAGATGTATTTTATTATTTAGGTATTGGTAGACTAAATAGTGAGTATGGACAAAATCCATACTATATTTCTATGAAACAGTATGTAAATAATAATAATATTAATATAAATGCAGATACAGTAATGTTACAAGGGTATAATAGCTATTGGGCAAAAACAACAGTTGTTTATGGACCAATATGGACAATAATTTGTGCGGTAGTTGCAAAATTATCATTGGGTAATATAGATTTTGGATTGTTTGTATTCAAAATGGTAAACTTAACAATTCATATGCTAAATTGTTATTTTATATATAAATTATCAAAAAAGAATATATTTGTTTTATTATATGGATTAAATCCTTTTATAATATTAGAAGGAATTGTAAATGTTCACAATGATATTTTTGTTGTATTGCTTTTATTAATAGCATTATATTTTTTAATAAAAAAGAAAAAATTACTTTTTAGTATATTATTTTTAGCAATAGCAACAGGAATAAAATACTTTACAGTTTTATTATTGCCATTTTTTATAATTTATTATTATAGAAAAGAAAAACCTATATTTAGATTTATAAAGTGCATAGAATATGGTATTATATTTTCAATAATCTTTGTAGTTCCATATTTTATATATATTAGAGATATAAATGTATTTGCAGGTTTATGGGAACAACAAAGTAAAGTTACTAAAAGCTTATATTTAGTATTAAGTCAAACATTTAAAAATGTAAATTATAAAATAACCCAATATTTATTAGTTGGTTTTGCTTATATATTTTCTATCAAAAATTTATGCCTTTTATTTAAACCTAACATAAAAATAAAAAAAGAAATGACACATAATTTATATTTTATTATAATTTTCTTATTTGTATTAATAACAAATTTTCAGCCATGGTATATAATGTGGTTATTTCCATTAATTATTTGGCAAAAATCAAGCAATATAAAATTGATAGTACAAACAGGATTGATAAGTATGTATGCTAATGCAGTGTTTTTAATACATGGAGAAAATTGGATATATGGAGTTGACTTTTATTTGATTTTAGTAATAAGCATGGTGTTATTTATTTTGTATAATAATAGAAAGAGAATAATTAAAAGAATAAAACAGGAGGAACAATAAAATTGGAAAAACTAGTTTTAATAGATGGAAATAGCATAATGAATAGAGCTTTTTATGGAATAATGGGAAGCAAAACTCTTATGACAAGTGATGGAAAATATACAAATGCTATATATGGCTTTTTAGCAATATTATTTAAAATAATGGAAGATATTAATCCAGAATATTTAGTTGTTGCATTTGACTTAAAAGCTCCTACAGCAAGACACAAATTATATGAAGGTTATAAAGCAAATCGTCATGGAATGCCAGATGAACTTGCAGAGCAAATGCCAGTTATAAAAGAAATATTAAAAGCTATGAATATAGATGTTATACAAAAAGAAGGATATGAAGCGGATGACATTTTAGGGACATTATCTAAATATGGAGAAAAACAAGGATTAGATGTTACTATATTATCAGGAGATAGAGACACATTTCAACTTGCAAGTAATCATATAACAATAAGAATACCAAGAACTAAAATGGGAAAAACAGAAACGGAATTATATGATGAAGAAAAAATAAAAGAAGTTTATGGGTTAGTTCCAAAACAATTAATAGATGTTAAGGGGTTACAAGGAGACACATCTGACAATATACCAGGTGTGCCAGGTGTAGGTGAAAAAACAGCAATATCTTTAGTGCAAAGATATAATTCTATAGAAAATTTATATGAAAAAATAGAAAAAAATGAAGATGACTTAAAAGGAAAACAAAGAGAAAAAATAGTTGCTAATAAAGATTTAGCTTTTCTTTCAAAAACTCTAGGAACAATAAATTTAGAAGTGCCAATAGATGATGATTTAAGTGACTTTAAAGTTGAAGAATGGAATAAAGAAGAAGTATTAGAATTATTTAAAAAGCTAAATTTTAAAAGATATATAGAAAAATTTAATTTATTAGATGGAAAAACAGAAAATTTAAGTAAAATACAAGAAGAACTGTTTACAATAGAAGACTTAAATGATGCCAAAAAAATTATAAAAATGATAAATAATAAAAAACAAATAATATATCATTTTGCAACAGAAGAAGATAATAATGAAGAATTAATAATAAAAGAAAAAATAGCACAAATTAGTATATTTGATAAAGAAAGTAATAAAGTATATTATATAGATTTTAAAGATAATATAAATAAATTTATAGATAACTTTAAAACTATATTTGAAAGTAATAATATAGAAAAATATGGACATAGATTAACAAGAGATTATATTTTATTAAAACAAATAGGTATAAATCTAACAAATCTAAAATTTGATGCAAAAGTAGCTGCATATATATTAAATCCTACAAATAACAAATATGATATAGGAATATTAGCAAATGAATATATAGGATTTAACATAGAAGAATATTTATTAAAACAAGGGATACAAGAGAAAAATCAAGAGCAAATAACTTTATTTGATACAAGTGATGAAAATAATAAAGATGATATAAATAAATATAAAAATTCAGCATACTGTTATAGTATATACAAATTAAATGAAGTGTTTACAGAAAAATTAAAAGAAATAAACGCAATAGATTTATTTAATAATATAGATATGCCAACAGTAGAAGTATTATCAAATATGCAATGGAATGGTATGTATGCAGATAAAGAAGAATTAGATGTATTTGGTGATGAATTAAAACAAAATTTAGAAATACTTACAAAGGATATTTATGAATTAGCAGGAGAAGAGTTTAATATAAATTCTACTAAACAATTGGGAGAAATTTTATTTGAAAAATTAGAATTACCAATAGTAAAGAAAACAAAAAATGGTTATTCAACTGATGTTGATGTTTTAGAAAAATTAAAAGCAAAGCATCCTATAATAGAAAAAATATTAGAATATAGACAATTAATGAAATTAAATTCGACATATGTTGAAGGATTAAAACCATATATTAATCCAAAAACAAATAGAATACATTCATTTTTCCATCAAACAATAACTGCAACAGGAAGAATAAGTTCAACTGAGCCAAATTTACAAAATATACCTACAAGAATAGAACTTGGAAAAAGATTAAGAAAAGTATTTAAACCAGCAGAAGGAAGTATATATTTAGATGCTGATTATTCTCAAATAGAATTAAGAGTTTTAGCACATATGTCAAAAGATGAACATATGATAGATGCATTTAACGATAATGAAGATATACACAGACAAGCAGCTTCTAAAGTGTTTAATATTCCAATAGATGAAGTTACCAAAGAACAAAGAAGTGATGCAAAAGCTGTTAATTTTGGTATTGTATATGGAATAAGCGATTTTGGATTAGGAGAGCAATTAAGAATATCAAGAAAAAAAGCCAAAGAATATATAGAGCAATATCTAGAAAAATATGCTGGTATAAAAAACTTTATGACAAATATAACAGAAGAAGCAAAAGAAAATGGATATGTAGAAACACTATTCCATAGAAGAAGATATATTCCTGAATTAAAATCTAATAATTATATGGTTAGACAATTTGGTGCTAGAGCTGCAATGAATACTCCTATACAAGGAACAGCAGCAGATATTATGAAAATAGCAATGATAAATGTATATAATAAATTAAAAGAAAATAATTTAAAATCTAAAATAGTTTTACAAGTTCATGATGAAATGATGATAGAAACTGTAAAAGAAGAAAAAGAACAGGTTAAAAAAATATTAAAAGAAAGTATGGAAAATGCTGCTAAACTTGAAGTGCCATTAATTGCAGAGATTTCAGAAGCGGATAATTGGTATGAATGTAAATAAGAATTGTACAACAGATTAAGCAAGAAGGAGAGAATAATTGTGCTAAAATTATTAAAAAAATTATTATTTATATTAGTAATATTAATAATAATATCTTATATTTTATTTGGAGTATTTAAAGTTCAAGATAGAATTTTAAAAAATATTTATCCAATAAAATATGAGGAATATGTTTTAAAATATTCAGAGCAATATAGCGTGGATAAAAATTTAATATATGCAATAATAAAAGCAGAGAGTAATTTTAATGAAAATGCAGTTTCTAATAAAGGTGCAACTGGATTAATGCAACTTATGCCAACAACAGCAATACAACTTGGAAAAACAATAAATGTAGATTGTAATGAAGAAAACTTAAAAAATATTGATATTAATATTAATTTAGGTGTCAAATATATTTCTAATTTAATAGAAAAATACAATAATATAGAGGTTGCATTATCTGCATATAATGCTGGTACAGGAAATGTAGACAATTGGATAGAAAAAGGAATTATAAAAAAAGACGGATCAGACGTAGAAAACATACCTTACAAAGAAACAAATAATTATGTTAGAAAAATACTAAGAGACTATAAAATTTACAACCAATTATATAATTAGATTGTCAATGGGGACGTAGTTTTTTGACAACTT
>CAKPAX010000024.1 GCA_934133175.1 uncultured Clostridia bacterium
ATTTATTATATGCTTTTCCGTTTTTTATATTTTCTAGCATTTTTTCTTTATTTTTTTCAATATCTTCACCTTTTCCAGCTAGTTTAATCATATAACTTCCTAATTCTAAAACAACTTGTTTTAAGTCTTCTGGCATATCTCCTTTTAAAAAGTTTATTGCTTCTATAACTTCTAGTGAATTTCCAACTGCATATCCAATAGGTTCATCCATATTTGTAAGTACACAAATTGTTTCCCTATTTGTTAATCTTCCTATTTTTATCATTTCCTTTGATAATAAAATGGCATCTTCTTTTGTTTTCATAAATGCACCTTTTCCAACAGTTACATCTAAAACAATTTTGTTTGCACCTGCTGCTATTTTTTTACTCATTATACTTGAAGCTATAAGTGGCATACTTTCTACACAAGATATTGTATCACGAAGTGCATATATTTTTTTATCTGCAGGTGCCAAATTAGCAGTCTGTCCAATCATACTTATTCCTATGTTTTCCACATTTTGTATAAAATTGTGGATATCTATATTAGTTTTATATCCAGGTATGGATTCTAATTTATCTACTGTTCCTCCTGTAAATCCTAATCCTCTTCCTGACATTTTTGCAACAGGTATTCCCAGTGAAGCTATTATTGGTAATAGTATTATTGATACTTTATCACCCACTCCACCTGTACTATGTTTATCTACTACATTTTCTCCAAATTTCGATAAATCTAATACATCTCCTGAATTTGCCATTGCAAATGTTAAATTTACAATTTCCTCATCTGTCATTCCATTTATATATATAGCCATTACTAATGCAGCAGCTTGATAATCTGTTATTTCATTATTTGTATACGCATTTACAAAATATTCAATTTCTTCCTTTGCTAATATTTTTTTATCTCTTTTCTTTGCTATTATTTCTAATATATTCATAATCATATTCCTCTTTTATTATACAAAATGTGTTGTAAAACTCTTTCTATGTAATGGACATAAACCATATTCTTTTATTGCAGATATATGTGCTGCTGTTCCATAACCCTTATGCTTTTCAAATCCATATTGAGGGTATATTTTATCCCATTCTCTCATAATTCTATCCCTTGTTACTTTTGCAATTATAGATGCCGCTGCTATACTATATGATTTAGCATCTCCTTTTATAATTGATTCATACGGAATTCCATTTGTATCAATATGTGTTAACGCATCAACTAATATTAAATCCGGCTTTATTTTTAATTCATTAATTGATTTCGTTAATCCTTTTTTAGTTGCATTTAATATGTTTATTTCATCTATTTCGTTTTGATCTATAATTCCAACACCATAACTTATTGCTTCTTCTAAAATTAAATCATATAATTTTTCTCTTTTTTTTTCTGAAACCTTTTTTGAGTCATTTACTCCTTCTATCATAGAATCCCTTGGCATTATAACACTTGCTACTACCACTGGACCAGCTAGTGGTCCTCTTCCAGCTTCATCAATTCCACATATATATTTAAAATTTTTTTCTTTATTATATATATCTTCTTCTATTTTTTTTAAATTTGTTAATCTTTCAATTTCTTTTTCTTTCATTTTCTACTCCATATTTTGTAATTGTGTTAATGTGAATTTTGTTATACCATTTTCCACAAATCCTTCTGTATATAAAATATCTACTACTAAATTTTCTTTATCATACTTTACAAAATAGTATTCTCCATCTTTCGCTCTAATATCTGATAAATTCATATTATTTAAATCATCTTGACTTAAAAAATACCAATTACTTATATCTGTTATACCAGCTTTATTTAGTTTACTAACTTTTTCAGTATCTGCTTCTTCTAATTTGGTTCCTATAAGTTTAGTTTCATCCTTGCTAAAATTGTATTCTTCTAAAGCTGTTTTAGTCTTTGCCTGTATCAATAACATATCTGTTTTTAAATTTTCTAATTTTGATTTCTTTATTAAACTATATGTTCCTGTAATTGTTACTCCCGCCAATATAATCATTATAATAATTGTTATTACAAGAGTCATAAGCGTTATTCCTCTATTATTCATTTTTATTCCACCTTTATTTTTTATATATTATATATTTATAATTATGTATTTTCAATAAAATTTTTAAATTTTATAGTTTATAAAAAATTTATATTTTTTTCACAAAAAATTCACAAATATATTGTATCATAGTTATAATTTAGGTTATTATATATAAAATAACTATTTAGGAGGGTTTTATTATGAGTGAAAACGAAGAAAAAAAAGATAGTAAATTTAAAAGTGTAAAAAATCCAAACAATTACAATGATTTTTATTCAAATAATACAAAATCTCACTCTGGTTTTGGAAAAACTGTAGTTGTTCCTTTTTTTAGTGGATTAGTAGGTTGTAGTTTAGTTTTAGGAACTTGCTTTGGTGTACCAAGCATAAAAGATAAAATTATAGGTTCTGCGAATTCATCTGTTCAAACATCTAGTTCATCACCTTCAACAAATAATTCTTCAACATCTACTTTAAGTAATGTATCTTTATCAAATTATTCAGATACATCTGTATATGCTGCCAATAAAATTTTACCATCAATTGTAGGAATAACAATTGAATATAATGTAAGTAGTTCTTTAAATTCGTTTTTTGGTAACAGACAACAACAAACATCTACAGCTACAGCAAGTGGATCCGGAATAATTATAAAATCAGATGGCTATATTTTAACAAATAATCACGTTGTTTCTACATCATCTTCTAACAATTCTTTCTACGACATATCTGAAGCAACAAAAATAACTGTAAAACTTTATAATGACGATACAGAATATGAGGCAAAAATAATTGGGCAAGATGAACAAACAGATTTAGCTATAATAAAAATTGACAAATCTGACTTAACAGCTGCAGAACTTGCAAATTCCAGTCAAGTAAAAGTTGGTGAATTTGCAATGGCTGTTGGAAGTCCTTTGGGAATGGAAAGTTCTATTACATGTGGTGTAATTAGTGCAACTAATAGACAAATAACTGATTCTGATGGAAAAACATTTACTCTTCTTCAAACAGATGCTGCTATAAACTCTGGTAACAGTGGTGGAGCTCTTGTTAATAGTGAAGGAAAAGTAATTGGTGTAAATACAATGAAAGTTTCTTCTACTGGTGTTGAAGGTATGGGATTTGCAATTCCTATAAACTCAACTTTAGATATTACTAGTCAATTAATTCAATATAATAAAGTTAAAAGACCTTACATTGGTATTGGTGGAATAAATTTAGATGAAGAAACTGCAAAAGCTAACAACCTAGTAAAAGGTGTTTATGTAAAAACAATTGAAGATTTCTCTGCAGCAGAAAAAGCTGGAATTAAAGTTGGTGACGTTATAATTGAAGCAGATGGAAAATCTATTACTACAATGGATGAATTAAATGAAATTAAAAACAGTCATAAGATTGGTGACGAAATGTCTCTAAAAATCAATAGAGATGGCAAAGATATTGAAGTAAAAGTTACTTTATCTGAACAACCTTAATTGAAATTTATTTTCTGATTATTCACTTTTAGTTCACACAATGGACAAAAATATATAGTATTATATAAACATAATCAGAAATGATTAGAATTTAAAAACATCCCCTTTTATTTTCAAAAAGTCATATTAGAAAACTAATATGACTTTTTATTATTTTTAAAATAAAACTATATCCATTTCACTTGTTTCTGTACTATTCCCATAAGCATATATAATATACAAATTATCATTACCATCTAAATAAAATTCTGTAGTTTTTTGTATTTTATATATATCAGCTTCTAAATCTCTTTTATATATTGTATACCCTAATTTTTCTAATTCCGTTACTTGATTTTGAGATTTTTGAATCTCCTCTTTTATCTTTTTTTCGGCTGAACTTACTTGTATTGATTTTTTATTTAATATTTCCTCTAATGTTACTTCTTTATCTTCAACAATATTATAATTATATGTTTGTATTATAATTCTTTGAGCATTTGAACCCTCTTTTAAACTAGATTTTATCATTAAAGATAATATATTGTCTTTAATATTAGCAACATATTGAACTGTGTATACTACATTATTGCTATTTTGACTTTGCATTATATCTCTTGCTTTTTCATAAAATGTGTCAGTTATTTGTTTATTGTATTTACTTATTTGATCTTTATTTATATTTATACAAGGAATTTGTAAACTAATATTATACTTTCCACTTTCATTTTTTTCTCCTGTTATACGTGTAAATACTATATCATAATTCTCATTCAATTTCTCTGTATTATATTGTTTATCTGTTTTTAGTTCATTACTAAATATGTTATTAAACTCATCTTTTGTTATTTGCTCTTTATCTGTAATTTCTTGTTGTATTTCTTCATTTGGTTTTGCTACATTTTTATTTTTATACGATTGATAATATGCAGCTAATGGAACTGATACTACACAAACAATAATTGCTGATAAATAAATTAACTTTCTATGTATACTAATTTTATTTTCTACTGGTAAAATTACGTTCATTATATTCTCCTTTTTGACATTAATAATATAAATTTACGCTATCATCTAGTTCATTTGTATAATACTTAACATTTTCAAATGTTATTCCTTGTACATAATAAACATGATGACTTTGTTTATTTATTATATATATGTCTTCTTTTGTACTAGTATTTTCATTTGTTATGTTCTTATAATCCTCTCCATAATTAAGAGATAAATTTTCTAAAGCCGATAAATCTATAATATAATATTCATCTTGAGCATCATTTACACTTATTTGATTACTACTTTTTATATTATTTATTATTTCTGAATTATCATATTTAATTTCTGCTGGTATTGCTCCATACTTAGAATAATATGTATTTATTTTGTCTGTTAAATTTTCAACATCGCTATACATTTGATTTAAGGCTTTTAATTTAGTTCCTGTTTGAGTATTGTACACTAATATACTTGTTATAATAATTAATAATATTATTGCTATAGATAGTGTAATAAGTGAAATTCCTCTTTCTTTACTTTGATACATATTATCCCCCTAAATTTAATAAAATTTATGAATATATTTTTATATACTTATCTATTTTATTTTATTACATTTATTGTACTTTTGCAATGTTTTTATTTAATAAAATAAATGTATAATGTAAAACTTTTATTTTATAAACTATTCCCCTATATATATTGACTATCTTGTGTTTTTAGAGTATTATTATATAGATAATTTTAAAGAAATGAGGATGAAAAATGAAGTTATGTTCAGAATGTCATAAAAATGCAGCTGTAGTCTTTTTTGATAAAGTTGTTGATGGCAAAAAAACTTTAGAAGGATTATGTTATGATTGTGCAAAAAAACAAGGTATAAATCCTTTCGAATGGTTAGCTAGACAAAATAATTCATTAGACAAAAATGATGCAAATATTGAAAATGTTTCAAAACAACTTGAAAGTATTTTTAAAGATTTATCAGAAAATTTAAATATAGAAAATATAGAAGATATAGAAAATCTTGATGAACTTACAACTGAAAATGAAAATGGAGAAATTACAGGAGCAGCAATTCCTATTGGATCTCTTTTTGCTAATATGTTCGGAGGAAATAATCAAGATGCCACACAAAGTAATTCTTCTAGTAACAAAAAAGTAAAAGTAGAAAAAACAAAACAAAATAAAAACAAAAAGAAAAAATTTCTGGATACTTTTGGAACAAATTTAACAGATAAAGCAAAAAATAATCAGTTAGATATGGTTATTGGCAGAAATAAAGAAATACAAAGAATTATTCAAATACTAAATAGACGTTCAAAAAATAATCCATGTTTAATTGGTGAACCTGGTGTTGGAAAAACAGCTATAGCACAAGGATTAGCTATTAGAATAGCAAATAACAATGTACCAGCAAAACTTTTAAACAAAGAAGTTTACTTACTAGATATGACAGCAGTACTTGCTGGAACTCAATTTAGAGGTCAATTTGAATCTAGAATGAAAGGTATAATAGATGAATGTAAAAATTATGGAAATATTATTTTAGTAATTGATGAAATTCATAATATTATTGGCGCCGGAGATGGTGAACATTCTATGAATGCTGCCAATATTTTAAAACCTGCCCTTTCTAATGGTGAAATTCAATTAATTGGAACTACTACTTTAAAAGAATATAGAAAATATATAGAAAAAGATACAGCTTTAGAAAGAAGATTTCAACAAGTTTTAGTTGAAGAACCTTCTGTTGACGACTCAATAAATATATTAGAAGGAATTAAAAGATATTATGAAGATTATCATAAAGTTAAAATTTCTAATGATGTAATTAAACAAACAGTAATTATGTCTGAAAAATATATTCATGATAGATTTTTACCAGATAAAGCTATTGATATATTAGATGAAGCTTGTTCTAGAATTAACTTAGAAAATAAGGAATTATTTAAACTTGAAATGTTAAAACAAGAATTAAAAAATGTTCAAGCAGAAAAAGAAGAAGCAGCAAATGCTGATTCCCCAGAAAATTATGAAAAAGCTGCTGATTTGAAAACGCGTGAATGTCAATTAATTGAACAAATTGATGATATTAATAGCAAATTAAAACTTAAAAATTTAACAGTTCAAGATATTGCTCAAGTAATTGAAAACTGGACTAAAATTCCTGTTAAAAAAATTACCCAAGCAGAAAAAGATAAATTATTAAATCTAGAAACAAATCTTCATAAAAGAATTATAGGTCAAGATGAAGCTGTAAATAGTGTTTCACGTGCTATTAGAAGAAATCGTGCAGGATTACAAAATGAAAAAAGACCACCTTCATTTATATTTGTTGGTCCTACTGGTGTTGGAAAAACAGAATTAGCCAAAAGCTTAGCTTACGAAATGTTCGGTTCTGAAGACTCTATAATAAGAGTAGATATGTCTGAATACATGGAAAGCCACTCTACATCAAAATTGATTGGTGCGCCTCCAGGATATGTTGGATATGATGATGCTGGTCAATTAACTGAAAAGGTAAAAAGAAAACCTTATTCAATTATTCTATTAGATGAAATTGAAAAAGCCCATCCAGATGTATTTAATATATTACTACAAGTATTAGATGATGGAAAACTTACAGATAGTCAAGGAAATACTGTTAGCTTCCAAAATACAATAATCATTATGACATCTAATGCTGGTTCTAACTTAAATAACAATTCAATTGGTTTTGGCAAACAAACTGTTGATAAAAGCAAAATTGAAGATAGTTTAAAAAATGTATTTAGACCTGAATTTTTAAATAGAATTGATGAAATAATTGTATTTGATTCTTTAACAACAGAACAATTGTTAGAAATAGTTGATTTAATGTTAAAAGATACTTTTAAAGCATTAAAAGATAAAAATATTTCTATGGAAATTTCTAAAGAAGCAAAAAATTATATCCTTGAAAAAGGTACTAATATAAAATTTGGTGCTAGACCTTTAAGAAGATCTATTCAAAGATATATAGAAGATGAAATCGCAGAAATGATATTAAAAGGTGACTTAGGGCCAGGAAATAGAATTTCTATTTCACTAGATAAAGTTTCTAATGAACTATCTTTTGAAGTTAACAAGGATTAATATACGGAGGATTTTATATGTTAAAATATGTACCAAATATTCTTACAATTATTAGATTTTTACTAATACCTATAATATTATTATTTTTATTTTCTGGAAATTACTTACTTGCATTCATATTTTTTACAATTTCAGGAATAACAGATATATTAGATGGTTATATTGCAAGAAAATTTAATTTAGTTTCAAACTTTGGAAAATTAATGGACCCACTAGCAGATAAATTAACTCAAATATCAATGCTAGCAGCACTATTTTTTCTAAATATAGTACCTGTATGGATTTTAATAATTGTTTTATTAAAAGAAGTTATTATGGTCGCAGGAGCATCTTTCCTTTATGGAAAAAGTGTTGTTGTTTATAGTAGATGGTATGGAAAACTTGCAACAGTATTATTCTACATTGCAATTGTTACATCTTTATTAATTAAAGAAACTAGTAAATTTACAACATTAAACAATTATCTTGCTAATATTGATAAACCTATATATTGTCTAGCTTTAGTTGCAACTATATTTTCTCTTATAATGTATTGTAAATCTTTATATTCAAAAGGATTTATTAATAAAGATGATTTAAAAAAGGATGTAACTATTGATAAAAAAGAAAAGAAAAATTAATAAGTAAAAAAGTACACATATATGTGTACTTTTTTTATAATTGCAAATATTATTAATTTTCTCTTTTATTCTATTCATAATCTTCTAATAATTTATTTAATTCCTCTAATCCCACTACTTTTATTCCCTTCTTTATTTCTATTAAGTCTGTATCTGTTAAATAATCTGTAGAGATTTCTGTTTCATCTACCAGTTCTTCTTTTCCATCTTCATTTATTTTATATATTGCAATAATCCCATCATTATCTCTTAAAACATAATGTTCTCCACATTGCCCATCAACTTTTTTTGATAAAACAATTTCGTTTTCAGAAAATCCATCTATACTCCAATCTTGATATTCTTCAGCAAGTTGCTCTTTTGTCATATTTACTAATTCTTGAGGTAATTCAACTTCTTCACTTTTGGTATGTCCACATGAAGAATATACTTTATTTAAAATCATTTTTGTGTTAGGAGATATTTTTTCTTCTGTGGAATTTGCTTGTTCTAAATCTTCTTTTTTCATATATTCGTATTCATCTGTGCATTCATCTAATATTTCTTCTGTTGCCAATTTTTGAGTTTCATAACTTGTATTATCTTTTGAACTTGAATACATATATCCTCCTGCTATTATAGATAGTACAAATATAATACTTATTATTGCATAAATTAACTTTTTATTCATTTTTTCCTCCCGCTTCTGTTTTTTATAGTATTTACTTACTTTGTTAAATTTATACAATAATTAATTTTTAATTTTATCTAGTACTTACATATTTATTAACTGCTCTCTTTATTAACTCATTTATAGAAATATTTTCTTCTATTGATTTTATTTTTGCTTTATTATGAAGTTCACATCCTAATCTTACATTTAACGATCCTTTGCATTGTTTTTCCGGTTTAGTATTTGTTTCTTTACATACTTTAAGATAATCATCAATTGCATCTTTAAAGTCTTTTTTTAATTCTTTAACACTAGTTCCTTCAAAAGATATACTATCTTTTTTTAAACCTTCAATCTCACCACAAAAACATTCATCTTCATCACTATATTTTATCATAGCAATATAACCTCTATATTCCATTATATTATTCATTTATATATCCTCCTCTTCAAATAGTTTTTTCAATAATAAATTAATTTGATACATTTTTAAAACATTATTCGGATGTGGCTTATGTAATTCTATTTTTGTATTATTTTTATTTATAAATACAACTCTTGAACCTGATGTTTTTCCTTTATTATATTCATAATATCCAAATTTATTTAATAATTTTTTGGCTTCTTCATATGTAAAATCTTTTGGTTTTTGTTTTATTCTCTCTATTTCTTTGTTAATTCTGCTCATAAATATTATATCACTCCTTTTATTTGTTAGCAACTATTTTTAGTTGCATTTTTAATTTTATCCCATTTGTTTTAATACTAATTTCCCCCATCTTATCTGTTCTGTATATTTTAATATTTTTCTCTTGTAAATTCTTAATTGTACTATCTGCTGGATGACCAAATTTGTTATTTTCTCCCACTCCAATTAATGCATATTTGGGATTTACTGCATTTAAAAAATCTATTACAGAAGATGTTTTTGAGCCATGATGTGCAACTTTTAAAACTGTTGAATTAAGACAATTTTTATTTGACA
The DNA here is from genome assembly GCA_934133175.1 of uncultured Clostridia bacterium. Taxonomy (GTDB): domain Bacteria; phylum Bacillota; class Clostridia; order TANB77; family CAG-508; genus CAG-269. The sequence goes on from CAKPAX010000024.1 coordinate 9,857, forward strand.
TATATTTTGAAACAATCTTATCTTCTGCCACTTTTTCAATATCTCCAGTAAATAGTATTGAAAATTTTTTATAATTCAATTTACATACCAAAGAATTATTATTTATAGCGTTTTCTGAAATCATACTATTAGAACTAGGCCACAAAATATCAATATCTATATTTTTTTCTATCTTAATTTTGTCTCCAGCCTCAACAACTTGAACTTTTATATTCTTTTCTTTAACAATTTCTTTAAATTTGTTATAATTCTCACTTATTTCATATTGTCTTCCTATAATTACTGTTCCTACTTTAAGTTCTCTAATTATATATAACAATGCTCCGCAATGATCTTGATCAAAATGGCTTATTATAACATAATCTAATTTTTTTACTTTTCTAGCTAATAAATATGGTAATAATGTACTTTTTCCAACATCAAATTCTGAACTCTCACTTCCTCCTCCATCTATTAAAATTTTTTTATTGTTTGGAGTAATAATTAAAGTTCCATCTCCTTGTCCTATATCTATAAAATAAATTTTTAAATTTTTTGGAATTACATTTAATATAAATAACAGAACTATAAATAAAATTAATATCTTTCTTAACATTCTCTTGTTCTGGATAATTTTATATTTGAAAACTTGAATTAAATTTTTTATTCTTTTTTGAAAAGCATTTAAATTTGTTAAATTATAAATTTTAAAAAGATAATTTAATATAAAGATTAAAAAATAATATACAACTAAAATATATATTTGAGGTGTTGAAACATATATTTTAGTTAATGGCAATTTACTACCTAGTTTTGAAATTAACAAAAGTATATTTATTAGTGGATTTAAAAAATATGAAATAAATTTTCCTAGATTAAAAAATAAAAATGATGTAATAATTTGAATAAATCCTAATATTACAACAGGACCTATTATAAATGTAATTAAAAGATTTATAAAAATAAATGAAAATCCTATTTTGTTAAATAATATCATTATTATTGGCATTAATACTATTTGAGCAGATATTGTAACAGAAATCATTTCTAATATTTTATCTTTAGTATTAATAATAAATTTTGATTTTTTACTATTAGTTTTTAAAACTTCCATACGACTTTTTAATTTTTTCTTTATTTTTATTTGTTGCAATAATTCTAGTACATTTTTTTGAAATATAATTATTCCAATAGTTCCACCATAAGACAATATTAACCCTGTATTTAAAATTAAAAATGGGTTTGTTATTAAGATACATAATAATGACAATGAAATATTTGTCCAAATATCACTTTTTCTATATATAAAAAATGACAAAAGCAACATTATCCCCATTATTTCCGCTCTTATTATAGAGGGAAAAAATCCTGTTACTAAAACATATATTATTAATAAAAAAATAGTTAATATTCTAGTTTTTCTTTTTCCTAGAAATTTATTAAACAATGTCGATATTCCAATAATTATATATGATATATGCATTCCAGATATTGCTAATATATGTGATATATTATTACTACTAAATTCTTCTTTTATCTCATTTTCTATATTGTCTGTATAACCTAACATTATTCCAAGTATTAATGAACTTTCTTTATTTTTATATGTGCTTTCTATATTTTGTTTAATTTTTAGAAAAATTTGATTTGAAACATTTCTAACAATATTTAAGTTATTCTTTTTTAACACTTTAATTTCTTTAGCTTTTACTGTACCTGTTACATTTAATGTTTTTAAATATTTTTTATAGTCAAATCCTCTATAATTTCTTTGGCCTGATGGCTTTATATATTCTCCCTCAAATTGAATTTTATCTCCAAATTCTAAATTTATATTTTTAGGAGTATTAAGAAATAAATATATATTTTTGTATTTAATGTTATTATTTATTTTTTCTATTTTTATTTTGTATATGTTTTTATATTGTTTTTCTTTTTTGTTACTACATATTGTAGCAATTATTTTTATTTCATTATTTAGTTCATTATAAATAGCATCATATTTATTGTTTAAATGAATTGTAATCAAATTTGATATTGTAGATGTTATTATTATAGTTAAAATAACTTTTTTAGTTAGAATTAATTTTAGATATCTTAAATATCTTTTAATTGATAAAAAATTAAATTTGTTTTTCTTACTTTTTCTTTTAATAACTTTGTGTATTAAATATATAATAAAAACAATTAAATAAAATAAGACTATACTTTTATTAAAGTATAGCCCCATTAATATTCCTATTATATATCCAATAGATATTGTAACTATTGGTCTTTTCAATATTTTCTCCTTTTTATAAAACTCTTCTTGCTGTTATATAATTTCTTACATAATAACTATCAGACATAGATGTTATTATTACACCTTTTTTAGGATTTGCAGCATGTATAAATTGATTTCCCCCAATATATATTCCTACATGTCCTGTAAAACATACTATATCTCCTGGTTGCAAGTTTGATTTTTCAACACTTTTACCATTGCTTCTTTGTCCAGATGATGTTCTACTTAGTGATATGCCAAAATGTCTATAAACATAACTTGTAAATCCTGAACAATCAAATGAAGTTGGTCCATTTCCTCCACTTACATATTTGCAACCCAAATAGTTTTTTGCATATGCTACAACTTCAGTTCCTTTACTATTTGAACTTGATGAAGTTGTTTCTTTTTTTTCTACTATTAAGCTTCCAGTTGATGTTGATACTGTTGATGCAATATTATTATCTATTTGAGTATTATCTAATTCAGTAGCATCACTTTCTGCATTTTGAGTTCTTGGTTCTTCAGCCCCTCTTGATGTTACTTCTGCAACTTTTGTATCTGATAAATATTTTGTTGCAATGTATCCTTTTTTACCTTTTACACTAACATTACTCCAATTATTCTTTTCACTTAATATTTCTACCTCTGTATTTTTCTTTAAGCTTAATACTATTGTAGAAGATGTACTCATTTCTGCTCTTAAATTAACTGTGTCTACATTTACATATGCAGTTTTTGTTGTTTCTTCTGTTGTCTCATTTTTTGTTGTATCTTCATCTACTTTGTTTTGTTCATTATTCTCATCTTTGCTTTCTTCAGAATTTTCTTCTTTACTTACTTCTGTTTTTGTTGTTTCTTCTACATTTTTTTCTAGTATACTATTTCTTACCCATCCAAAACTTGATTCACTTTCAACATATGACCAATCATTTATAATTTCTTTAATTGTTACTTTTGAATCAGATTTTAAAGATGTTAAATCACTTGCATTTATTAATGGAATAATTTTTAATTTTACATCTGATTTTAATTTTATTTCTTGATTTACCTCTAATTCTTTTTTTACAGTTTCTTCATTATTTTCTGTAGTTGTTGAATTATCAGTTGTATTTTCTTGAGAATTATTTTGTTGTTCTTCTTCAACTGTATTCTCTTCATTTTTTGTATTTTCAGTTGTTGTATCTTCTTTAGTATCTGTTTCTGTTTTATTTCCTTCCACTTCTACTAAATCTGATTTTACATATCCTGTTATTTTGTTATATTTAACTTTATACCAATCACCATCTTGTTCTAATATCTCTAATTCTTCATTTAAAGATACTAATTCTACTACTGGTGATGTAGTTGAAGCTTCTTTTCTTATTCTTACTGTTTCTGATGTAACTTTTGCTTTATCTGTTGCATGTACAGTGCTTGAATATATTAGACTTAATAAAAGCACTATAGAAAGTATTGTTAATCTTTTAAAATTTTTCATTTTAATTCTCCTATTTTACATCCTTAATTTACCATTAGAGTATATACTTAAATTGCAAAAAAGTCAAGATTTAAAAATAGAAAAAAGTAATGCCAAACACATTACTCTTTCCTACTTATATGTTTTTTTCTATTAATGGAAGTAATTGTTTTTTTCTTGAAACAACTCCTTCTAAAAATGCTCTATTATTTTCTAAAGTTTTTCCAAATGCTTTTTCAGCAACATTTGCTTTATTACCTAAACTTATAATTTCTGAATTACTATTTAATATATCTGTAATTGCTAAAACAAATAAATCTAATCCTTTTTTGTTTATTTCATTATTTATTGCTTCTTCTAATTCATTTTGTCTTTTTAATACATCAGGAATGCTTACTGTATTTACTTGTGCAATTACAAATTTGCTTCCATTGCTTTCTAGATTTTTAGCATCTAAATTAACTAATTCTTCTGCTGAAAAATCATCTAAATTAGTACCAGCTTTTAACATTTCTAAACCATATTCTTCAACATTTACATTTGCAATTTTAGCTAATTCTTTTCCTATTTTTACATCTTCATCTGTACATGTTGGTGATTTAAATAATAATGTATCTGATACTATTGCACTTAACATTAATCCTGCCATTTTTGATGTAATTTCTACTTTATTCATCATACAAATTTTATATAATATTGTTGCAGTACATCCAACTGGTTCTGCTAAATAATATAATGGTTCTGAAGTTTTTAATTCTATTCTATGATGATCTACTACTTTCTCTATTTTTGCTTTTTCTATTCCGTCAGCACTTTGAGCAGCTTCATTATGATCTACTAATATAACTCTTTGTCCTTCTTCTACGCTTTCTATTATTTTTGGCTCTTCTACATTAAAATAATTTAATGCATATTCTGTTTCTTTGTTTATCTTTCCTAATTTTACAGCTTCTGCATTTCCATTCATTTTATTTTCTATTTCTGCCATAACAATACTAGAACATATTGTGTCTGTATCTGGATTTTTATGTCCGAAAACTAATACTTTTTCCATATTCATTTCTCCTTTTTTGCTTTAATAAAACTAGAAATCTTCATTTCTAGTTTTTATTTTTTTCATATTATATTAAATTTAGACATTATTGTCAATATTTTGAGTTTTTATCCCTTCTAATATATTGCTTAACTCGTTTTCTGAAAACTCATATTTTTTATTACAAAAATGACAAACTAATTCTGCTTTTTTGTCTTCTTGTATTATTTTTTCTAATTCCTCTTTTCCTATTGTTTTTAATGCATCTGCCATATGTTCTTTGTTACAATCACATTCATATTCAGGAACTATGTTTTCTTCTATTACTTTAACATTATTATCACCAGTTATTTTTTTTGCAATTTCTTCTAAGGTTAGTTTTTCATCCAACATTCTAGATATTGCTCCTGCTTTAAATATTGACTGTTCCAGTTTATATATATCATCTTCTGTTGCATCTGGCATTGCATTTATAATATATCCTCCACTTGCTTGTACTCCATCTTTATTTACTAATACGCCTAAGGCAACAGCTGACTGTCTTTGTTCAGATTTAACAAAATAATTTGCAAAATCTTCAGCTATTTCACCAGAAACTAATGGACTTATAGCCACATATGGTTCTTTTAATCCTAAATCTTTAATTACATTAATATATCCACTATGTCCAACGGCTCCACCAACATCTAATTTTCCATCTTCATTTAATGGTATATCTACAACAGAATTTGCAACATAGCCTTTTACTTTAGAAAATTTATTTGTAACTGTAAGCATTGTTCCTAATGGTCCATCACCTTTTAATTGTATTGTTAATTTATCTTTATCTGATTTCATTTCTGCTCCCATTATGCAAGACATTGTTAATAATCTTCCAAATGCTGCTGTTGCAACAGGACTTAAATCATGTATTTTTCTTGCTTTTTCAACTAACTCTGTAGTTGATGCACATATTACTGATATTCTTTCATCATATGCTAAAAATTTTAATATTTTATCTGACATTACCTCTCCTCCTTTTGACCTAAATATTATATCATTATATATGCTTTTATTCAACAATTACTTTCAAGTTATAAAATAATATGATATAATTTTAAAGCATAGGAGAATTTTTATGAATATTATTTTAGTAAGACATGGCCAAACAGATTGGAATTTAAAAAATAAATTACAAGGTTCTACAAATATAGATTTAAATGAGACTGGTGTATTACAAGCAAAACAAACTGCTAAAAATTTAGCTAATAAAAATATAGATGTAATTTACTCTTCACCACTTAATAGAACCTTAGCAACTACAAATGAAATAAATAAAAATAGAAACATAAAAGTAATTAAAGATGATAGATTAATAGAAAGAGGTTTTGGTAATCTTGAAGGACTTGAGGGAAAAAAAGTAAATTTCAAAAAATATTGGGATTTTTCTTTAAATGCTTGTGATGAAAATATAGAATCTATGTCTACATTTTTTAATAGAATTTACAATTTTTTAAATGATATTTTTATAAAATATAAAGATACACCAAAAACAATTTTGTTAGTAACACATAATGGTGTTAATCTAGCAATATCTTCAATTTTAGAAGGTGCTAAAAAAAACATATTCGAATATAATTTAAAAACTTGTGATTATAAATTATTTGAAAATCTAACTATATTACCAAAATTGGAGGACATATGGAAAATATAAAATTTAGTATAATAATTCCTGCATATAATTGTGAAAATTATATCTCAAAATGTTTAAAAAGTATATTTAATCAATCATATAAAAATTTTGAAGTAATTGTTGTTGATGATTGTTCAACTGATAAAACTTTTGAAATTTTAAAAAAATATACAAATATAAAATTATTATCAACTCCTGTTAACTCACGCCAGGGAACCGCAAGAAATATAGGATTAGATGTTTGTACAGGAGATTATATTTTATTTGTTGATTCTGACGATTCTTTATATGATAATACTGTTTTAAACAAAATAGCTAATTTAATAAATACACAAAATATGCCTGACATAGTTTATTTAGGAATTAAAATGTATGGAAAAAGAGATTTATTACTTATTCCAGATGAAAAAAATTGTACAAAAGAATATAGGCTTTCAGAAAATCCTTTTATTAATGTTATATCTATTGCATGGAAAAATAAATTAATTCAAGAAAATCACATTAGATTTCCTGAAAAAATAAAATATGAAGATGTTTATTTTGCTTTTTTAGGAATTGAAAAAGCAAAAACATATGCATATGGAGATTTTATATATTACAAGTATAATAATAGAGAATGTTCAACAACTACTGCATATTCTATAACTCAAGCAGAAGATACAATCAAATTAATTTCAAAATTATTTGAATTATACCAAATTATAGACAAAGAAAATATACCTTATCTATCAAAAAGAATACAACAACAAACTGATAGAGCTCATATAAGATTAAATAGAGCTATAGAACAAGAGTTGAAAAAATATAATTAAAAATTTAACCTTTTAAACTTTTTTCTACTCTTATATTTAAGATTCCAAAAAAAGATTTTAAGCATATAAACAATATATGCCTAAAATCTTTTTTAATAATTTGCTCTTTTTAGTATTGCAATCATTACTTCTTTTGCCATTTTATTTAATGCTTGTAATTGTTGTGACACATTTTTTACTTTTCCAATATGTACCTCTTGAGCTTTTGCTCCCAAATTTATTACATCAAGCAGAATCCCAATATCAACCCCATAGTCTTTTTCAAACTCAATTTGTAAAAATAATTCTTTTCTGCCTGCAATCATTCCACTTAACGGCTGTGAAAATTTATACATATCTGGAAATAATATATCCATCATTGGCTTAGCAACAAGTTCTGTTACTCTTCCACCTTTTCTATCAAACATAGATTTAACAAACTCTGCATTTTTAGTCATTATTGGTGTTACTAATTTTGTAACTAAATCTTTTGAATAATTACTTATATCTGCATCTAAATATACTATAATGTCATTTTCAGCATACTTTAAGCCTTCTTCCATTGCATAACCTTTTCCTTGTTCTTTACAAAATACAACTTCTGCTCCTGCATTTTTTGCATATTTAGCTGTATGGTCTGTTGAATTATTATCTACTACTATTATTTGATTAACAAATAAATTCTTTTGTACTAATCTTATAACTTTTTGAACTGTTTTTTCTTCGTTTCTTGCTGGAATTATTACTGTTACTTTTTCTTCTGGATCAGCATCATTTATTAATATTTCATCTAATTTTTTAAATTGGTTATTAGACTCTTTTATAATATTTTCATTTATTGTTACTTTCTCAAAATCTTCTAATTTAATAAAATCAATATCTTCAATTTTATCAATCTCAAAAAATTTATTAACTAAACTTAAATCATTTATAACATTAGTTGTCTTTGAACTATATGATAATACGCACATTTTTTGTTCAAAAATATAAGATAGTACCATCGAATGAAATCTAGAACAAATCATATATTCTACTTGACTATATTTTCTTAAAAATCCTTTTAAATCTCCATTATATACTATTGATTCTACTTGTTCTTTATTTTTTACATTTCTTAATATAGTAGCATTTGTTTCGCTATCTCCTTCATATTCACAAAACGAAAATAATTTAACTTTATAATTCATTTCTGTAAAATAATCAATAGTCTTTGTTAAAACCTCATTATATTTTTCTTTATATTTTTCTAAATCTTTTCTAAACTTAAAATTAATTGTAGATATTCCTATTGTATTTTTTTCTTTTTCTAACTTTTCTAATTTTGCAGAAAATACAGCATCTGGTGCATATCTAACATTTTCACATTTTTTAAATAATTCATAAGATTTTTTATCTCTTAAGCATACATCTGTTACTTCATAAAATATATTTTTTACTGTGTTTTTATAACTTTCTGTTTCATATGGTCCAAAATTTGAACTAATATAATAAAATGGAATACATAGTTCTCTACATTTAACAGCTAATTTATCTAATTTTTCAACTCTTTCCATCCCACCAGCATGTTCCATAAAGATTGAACCACCAATATAAACAAAAGCATCAAATTCAGTTATATCAAGTTTTAATAATTCATCCAAATTATAATCTAAAAAATGTAAGTTTTCATTATCTTGATATATTGTAGACTCTGTTTTTATTGCTCGTGAATAAAATTGTACTTTAGGATATCTTTTCAATACTGTATCTATAAATAGATCATCACCTAAATTCATTTTTGAATATGCTAATATATATACTTTTTTCATTTTTTACCTCTTATATTTTTATTTTAAATATCTTTATAATTATATCATATATATAATTAATTGTATATAATACTTTAAAGTATTTTACAGAGTATTTATTGCTTTATAAAACTCTTTCTCTTTATTTATATTTTTTATTATATCAATAAAGAGCCTACTTTCGTAAGCTCTTTATTGATGTATTTCGAACATATCTTTTCCTTCTCCACAAACTGGACATACCCAATTTTCTGGCAAGTCAGAAAATTCGGTTCCTGGTTTTATTCCAGCTTTTTCATTACCAAATTTAGGATTATAAATATATTTACATGATATACATTCCATCATAATTCCTTTTTGTGCAATCTCCTTTTTAAATAAACTCTTATATCCTAACGCAACAGCTGCTATTATCATTAACAAAAAAGATAATGCCTTCCAAATACCACTATCTAGTAATATTACAGCAAACATACCAAATGCAGCACTAATTCCATATAAAATTAATACTGCTTGTTTTGGAGAAAAACCCTTTTCTACTAATCTATGATGTAAATGTCCTCTATCTGCTTGGAATACTGCTTTTAATGATTTTCCTCTTATTAATCTTCTAACTATAGTAAATAATGTATCAAAAATAGGTAATCCTAATGCAATAACTGGTAAAACAATAACTGCTATTGTATAAGTTTTTGCAACACCTAATATTGAAACAACAGCCAATATAAAACCTAAAAAATTTGATCCAGTATCACCTATAAATGTTTTGGCTGGTGCAAAATTATATGGTAAAAATCCAACTAATGCTCCAACCAATGCTGTTGTTAATATCACTGCTATCATTGGTGATTCATTTAATGCAAATATAATTAATAAAGATAAACATGAAATAATTGATATTCCTGATGATAATCCATCTAGTCCATCTATTAAATTAATTGCATTTGTAACGCCAACAATCCATCCTACAGTTAATATTACAGAAAAAGCATCACTTAAACCTATTTTATATAAAAATGGTATATTTAAATGTTCTATTTTTATTCCAAAAGCAACTATAATACAAGCTGCTATTATTTGTCCTATTAATTTTTGAACTGGCTTTAATGTTTTAGTGTCATCAATAACACCTACTATCGTTATTACTACTATTCCCAAAAACAGTCCTAATAATTTATGTCCATATTGTTCACTTGAAAACAATTGGAAAGATCCTTCGATTGTCATTACTATTATTAAATATGCAACAGATACTAAAAATCCTAAAATTACAGCAGGTCCACCAAATCTAGGCATAGTCTTAGCATGTACTCTTCTTTCCTCTTTTTCTTCACTTACAGCCCCTATTTTTTTTGCTATTTTTATAGTATATGGTGTAGTCACAAAAGATACAATATATGCTAACAAAAATGCTATTGCAATATTCCCCCACATATCTTGTCCTCCACTATTTCATATTTTCTTTTTCTATATTTTCTATCATTTGTATTCTAGCATTATGTCTTCCGCCTTCAAATTCAGTTGCAATCCACATTCTAACTATGCATATTGCTTCACTTGTTGAAACATAATCTGCTCCTAATGCCAAAACATTGCTATCATTATGCATTCTTGCAAATTTTGCAGTTGTTTCTTCATAACAAGGTGTACATCTTATTCCTTTAAATTTATTTGCAACTATACTCATTCCTAATCCAGATCTACATATTAATATTCCTTTTTCTGCTTGTTTTTTTTGTATTGAAACAGCAACTTTTTGAGCTATCTCTGGATAATCAACACTTTCTTCAGAATAAGTTCCTATATCATTATATTTTATACCTTTTTCATCAAAATATTTTTTTATTTCTTCTTTTAATTTATAACCACCATGGTCACTACCAATTACTATCATATGTAACCTCCTAATTTTTCTTTTACAATATATCACATTTATATATATATTACAACTATTATATTGACTTTTTTTACATAATATTTTATTATACAATTATACAATTCATATAGTATTGGAGGATTTAATATGTTTAAAGAATTTAAGGATTTTACAAATAAAATTAATATTATGAATTTGGCAGTTGGTGTAATTATTGGCGGAGCATTTCAAAAAATAATAAATTCTTTGGTTTCTGATATTGTAATGCCTTTAATATCTACAGTTATTGGCAAAGTTGACTTTTCAGATATGGTTTTACATATTGGTAATGCTTCTATTAAATATGGCAATTTTCTAACAGAAATCATTAATTTCTTAATTATAGCTTTTTCTGTTTTTCTATTTATTAAATATCTTAATAGTTTAGATAAGCAATTAGATAAAGTAAAATTTGGAGAATTAGAAAAATTTGCTAAAAAACTAGACAAAAAAGGAAAGTTTAGAAAGAAAAAATCTAAAAAAACCCCAGAGCCAACTAGTAAAATATGTCCATTTTGTTATAGTGAAATAAATATAAAAGCAACAAGATGTCCTAATTGTACATCAATACTAGAAGAAGATAAAAAAGAAGAAAACATTGAAGGTGAACAATTAAAAATAGAAGAATAACATTATAATTGGGAATATAGAGATATTTTTTCAATTTACCACTTGCCAAAACATTTATTATATGTTATAATATTATGCGTTATAGTTTACTAAAAGGAGGTGCATTAAGATATGCCAAACATTAAATCAGCTAAAAAAAGAGTTAAAATTATTGAAAAGAAAACATTAAGAAATAATATGATAAAATCTGGTTACAAATCTGCTGTTAAAAAATTTGAACAAGCTATAGAAGCTGGAAACGTAGACGAAGCTAAAGTTCTATTCTCTGAAGCTACAAAAAAAATCGACCAAGCTTGTACAAAAGGTGTTCTTGTTAAAAATACAGCAGCAAGAAAAAAATCAAATTTATCAAAAAAATTAAATGCAGCTATTGCTTAAGCTAAATATAAGTAAAAAATTATGCATAGTTTTTTATTAAATCTCACATACGTGAGATTTTTTATATTTTTGAACTTGTTATTATATACTAAAAAATTCATAAGCATATCACAAAAAGATTTACTGGATACTATTTCCATTGAAATTTATCATATATACATGTTACTATTATTATAGTATATTAATATTTAGAGGTGTACTATGATAAAAAGTATAATAAAAATATTTAAGAATTTAGATAAATTAACAAATAAGATTATGAATTATGGATTACATATTTGTGCTGGAATTTGTATTTTTGCAGTTGCTATTTTATTTACATATGAAACAATTTTTTCTTCTCCAGATTTATTTTATATAGGCTTAGCATTATTTAAATTAGGAACAATTTTTGGAATAGAATTTATTGTTTGTGGAATTGTTGTAGATTCTATAAAAAAACAAATAATTTAATTAAAGCCAAACTTAAATTTCATTAAGTTTGGCTTTAATTTTTAGTTTGTTCTGTTTTTAGGTTGTCAAAAATCTACGTCCCCATTGACAACTTTTTTATTATTTTCTACTGTTATTATATAATTCATCTGGGCAAATGTCAGCTCCATTTTCCCATTCAATTGATAAACCAGCAATTTTTACAGTGTTAAATAAATTAATGTCTTTTAATTGCTTAAATCGTTCAAATTTAAAATATGGCTTTACATCAAATCTTTTTATTTCGTTATTATCAAATGTTATTTCTAATTCATAATTATTTAAAACTTTTACATCTACAGCTTTTGGATTCATAAAATCACTCCAATCCTTTGATCTTTATTAATTCTCCATCTTCATTATAAGCATACCATGCTGCTCTAATTTCATCTTCATGTAGTGCAACCCATGCATCTACTAACTTTTTTTGTTTTTTAGGTAATTTGCCACTTAAAATCTTACCTTTAAATGTCATTGACATACTATATTCATTATATTTTATATGTATATGTGGTTCATTATGATGTCCTCCTAATTCTTGATACATATATATTAAAATACCATAAAATTGTGAAATAACAGGCAATATATCACCTCCATTATAACATCATTTTTTATCTTTTTCAATTTTATTTGGATTAATTTAGAATAAACATTTATAGAAATAAATTATATGAAATAAAGCCATAGATGTTTTGCTATTTTATAATACTTTATATTATTTGTCAATAAAAAGACATTCACTAAAGTGAATGCCTTTTTGTTTAAATTTACTATTTTTTTAGTTCTTCTATAAACATTTTGTTAAGCATTTGTGGATTAGCTTTTCCTTTTGTTTCTTTCATTGCTTGTCCAACTAAGAAACCTAATGCTCTGTCTTTTCCACCTTTATAATCTTCAACTGATTGAGGATTTGCTTCTAATACTTTTAATACAACTTCTTTTATTGCACCTTCATCTGATATTTGAATCCATCCTTTTTCTTTAATTATTTCTTCTGGATCTTTTGGATTTTCAAATAATTCAACTAAAACTTTCTTTCCTATACTTGAACTTATTGTTCCATTATCTATAAGAATTACAAGTTTTGCTAATTGATTGCAATCAAAAGGTATTTCTATTGGTTCCATTTCTGTTTCATTTAATATTCTTGAAATATCAGAAATAATCCAGTTATTAACTGCTTTTGCATTACCACAAATTTTTGTTGCTCCTTCAAATAGATCTGATAGATATTTAGAAGCTGTTATTAATTTGGCATCTTTTTCTGATAATCCAAATTCAGTTAAATATCTTTCTTTTCTACTTTCTGGCAATTCTGGTAATGAATTTTTAATATTTTCTATATATTCTTCTGACAATTTTATTGCAACTAAATCTGGGTCTGGAAAATATCTGTAATCTTGTGCATCTTCTTTATCTCTCATTGGGAATGTTTTTCCAGAAACATCATCCCATCTTAATGTTTCTTGTTCTATTTTTCCACCATCTTCAATTACATCTATTTGTCTTTCTACTTCATATTCAATTGCTCTTGTTATACTTCTAAAAGAGTTCATATTTTTCATTTCTGTACGTGTTCCTAATTTTTCATCACCTTTTTTTCTTACAGAAACGTTTACGTCAGCTCTTAAAGATCCTTCTTGCATTTTACAATCAGATACTTCTATATATTCTAGTATTGATTTTAATTTTCTTAAATAATGTTCTACTTCTTCTGCACTTCTTAAATCCGGTTTTGATACTATTTCTATTAATGGAACTCCGGCTCTGTTTAAATCAACTAAACTTCCTCCACCAAATTCATCATGATTTAATTTTCCTGCATCTTCTTCTATATGAATTCTTTCTAGTCTAATTTTCTTTTTACCTTGTTCTGTTTCTATTTCTATATATCCTTCTAAGCATAATGGTTTATCATATTGTGATATTTGATATGCTTTTGGTAAATCTGGGTAAAAATAATTTTTTCTATCATTTTTACTATCTCTTGAAATTTCACAGTTTGTTGCAAGACCTGCTTTTACTGCATATTCTACAACTTTTTCATTTAATACAGGAAGTGTTCCTGGCATTGCCATACATATTGGACATGTATGTGTATTAGGTGCAGCACCAAATTCTGTAGGACAAGAACAGAATATTTTTGTTTTTGTTGAAAGTTCAGCATGTACTTCTAGTCCTATTATAACTTCATAATCTCCTCTTGACATTATCTTGCACCTCCCTTGTATTCTGGTTTGTAATTTTCTCTAAATTTAATTTCTTTTTCAAATGTATATGCAGTATTTAATATTGTTTCTTCGCAGAATTTATTTCCTATTAATTGCATTCCTATTGGCATTCCTTGACTGTCTACTCCACATGGAATTGATATTCCTGGAAGACCTGCAATATTAACAGAAACTGTACAAATATCTGCTAGATACATTTCTAATGGATTTCCTGATTTTTCTCCTATTCCAAACGCAACTGTTGGTGATGTTGGAGTAAGTATTATATCATAATTTTCAAATACTTCGTTAAATTTATTTGTTACTAATGTACGTACTTGTTGTGCTTTCTTGTAGTATGCATCATAATATCCAGAAGACAATACATATGTTCCAAGAATAATTCTTCTTTTTACTTCATCTCCAAATCCTTCACTTCTTGATTTTTTGTATATATCTTTTAAGCTTTTAAATTCTGGAGTTCTGTATGTATATCTAATTCCATCAAATCTACCTAAGTTTGAACTTGCTTCTGCACATGCAATTATATAATATGTTGCTAATGAATATTTAGCAATATCTAAAGATACTTCTTCTACTTCTGCTCCTAATTTTTTATATGTTTCTACTGCTTTCATTAAAGAATCTTTTACTTCTTCATTAATTCCCTCTCCAAAGAATTCTTTTGGTACAGCTATTTTTAATCCTTTAACATCTCCTGTAAGAGCTTTTACATAGTCTTTTTTAGGTATATCAACAGATGTTGTATCTTTTTCATCATGTCCAGCTATTAAATTTAACAGTATTGCACTATCTGTAACATCTTTTGTTATAGGTCCTATTTGATCAAGTGATGATGCAAATGCAACTAGTCCGTATCTTGAAACTAATCCATATGTTGGTTTTAACCCAACTACACCACAAAAGCTTGATGGTTGTCTTATTGATCCACCTGTATCACTTCCTAATGCCCATGGTACCATATTTGATGCTACTGCTGCAGCACTACCACCTGATGAACCTCCTGGTACTTTATCTAAATTCCAAGGGTTTCTTGTTTTTTTGAAATATGATGTTTCTGTTGATCCTCCCATTGCGAATTCATCCATATTTAGTTTTCCTAAATCTATCATATTTTCATTATTTATTTTTTCTATTACTGTTGCATCATATGGTGATATAAAGTTTTCTAACATTCTTGAAGAACATGTTGTTTTTATTCCTTTTGTGCATAAATTATCTTTTATTCCTATTGGAATTCCAGCTAATTCTCCTGTTATTTCTCCTTTTTCTATTTTTTCTTGTATTTCTTTTGATTTTTCTATTGCTTCATCTGTTAATGTTGTTACAAATGCTTGTACATCTTTTTCTTTTTCATTTATTCTGTCTGTATATGCTTTTGTTATTTCTGTTACTGTTATTTCTTTATTTTTTAATTTTTCTTGTAACTCGTGTACTGTTAATTCTGTAATATCCATTATTTTACCTCCTTGTTTTTTTTGCTTCGCTCAATTGCATCTTTAATCCGCTTTCCTCAAATTTACCTATTTAAGATTTCTTTTTAATGATTACAATTT
>CAKPAX010000025.1 GCA_934133175.1 uncultured Clostridia bacterium
AAAGAAGAATTTGACTATATACTTATAGATTGTCCAGCAGGAATAGAACAAGGATTTAAAAATGCTATTGCAGGAGCTGATAGAGCAATAGTTGTAACAACAGCTGAAATATCTGCAATAAGAGATGCAGATAGAATAATTGGATTATTAGAATCTTCAGAAATAAAAAATCCAGAATTAGTCGTAAATAGAATAAGACCTAATATGGTTAAAAGAGGCGAAATGATGGATGTTGATGATATAGTAGATTTATTATCAATAGATCTTATAGGTGTTGTACCTGATGATGAATATATTATTACACAAACAAATAAAGGAGAACCTGTTATCCAAAATAAAAGAGCTCCTTCTGGAAAAGCTTATCTAGAAATAGCAAAGAGAGTTTTAGGCGAAGATATTGAAGTTACAATTCCAGGCAGAGAAAAAGGATTTTTTGCAAGATTAAAAAGACTATTTAGAAAATAAACAATTGAAGGAGTAGGAATTAATGTTTGATAATATATTAAATTTTTTGAAAAAGATGATAAAAAAAGAAGAAAAAATATCAAATTCTAAGGATACGGCAAAAGAAAGATTACATTTAGTTTTATTACAAGATAGAGCAAATGTTTCAGCTGACTTTTTAGAAATGATGAAGCAAGAAATTATAGAAGTTATAAAAAAATATATAGAAATAGATGAAAGTGCAATAGATGTAAGACTTACGAATAAAGAAAATTCAGATGGTACTAATGGAGCACCAGCATTATATGCAAATATTCCTATTGTAAATATAAAAGATGAAACAAGAAAGATGGCTAACAAAGAACCAGAAAAAATAGATGTAGTTGAAAAAAAAGAAGAAGTAAAAGATAAAGAAGTAGTAGAAAAATCAGAAGAAAAAAAGGAAGTAAAAGAAGATAAGGATGTAGATAATAAAAAAGAAGCCAAAAATGAAGAAAACAATGAAGGTAAAGATGAATCACAAGAAAAGGTTGAAGAAGAAAATAAAAGTGATACTGTAAACAAATAGAAAAAGAGTGATTTAATGAGAAGAAAAATGTTAAAAAATGTTGAGTGGTGGATTTTAGTATGTGCAATTATTTTATCTATTATAGGATGTGTAGCTTTATTTTCTGCAACTCAAGAATCAAATTATAGTGAATTTAAAAAACAAATAATATGGTTAGCTGTAAGTATTTTTATTATGTTTATAGTTACATTTATAAATTATGAAGTATTGGTGAAAATATCACCAATATTTTATGGTATATTTATTATTTTGCTTATAGTAGTATTATTTACAGAACCTATAAATGGAGCGAGAAGTTGGATTGGATTCGATAATTTTTCATTTCAACCAGGAGAACTTTCTAAGATATTTGTAGTTATGTGTTTGGCATATATAATTTCTAAATTCCAAGAACGAGGAACAAATGAAATAAATAAGCCATTAAAATTATTAGCAAGCATAGCAATAGTAGCAATACCAGTACTTTTAATAATATTAGAACCAGACTATGGAACAGCAATGGCGTTTATTTTTGCATTAATATGTATATTATTTGTAGCAGGATTAGATAAAAGATATATAATTGCCACAGCAGTAATAGTAGCAATTAGTTTACCATTATTATATTTATTTGTTCTTCCAGATCATGCTAAGACAAGAATAGATGTATTTTTACATCCAGAAGCAGATGCTAGAGGAGCGGGGTATAATATAATTCAATCTAAATTGGCAATAGGGGCTGGACAACTTACTGGTATGGGATTATTAAAAGGAAATCAAACTCAACTTGGATTTTTGTATCCTAAAACTACAGATTTTATATATGCGGTTATAGGAGAAGAAATGGGATTTATAGTTGCTGCTAGTGTAATAATATTATATGTTGTAATAATAACGAAAGCTATTTATGTTGCTAAAACAGCTAAAGATAATATTGGATCATATATTGCAACTGGAATTGCAGGAATATTTATATTTCACATGCTAGAAAATATAGGAATGACGATGGGCTTGTTACCAATAACAGGGGTGCCATTATTGTTTATTAGTTATGGTGGTAGTTCATTAATAACAAGTTTTATTTGTGTAGGATTATTATTAAATATAAGTGGACAAAGACAAAAAACAATTTTTGTAAAATAATATAATTTGAGTAGGTAAGTATGTATTTAAAAAAATTAAAAATAGGAAATGTAGAATTAGAAAATAATATTATTTTAGCTCCAATGGCAGGTGTAACAGACCTGCCTTTTAGAGTTATATGCAAAAAATTTGGACCTGCTTTAGTATGTACAGAAATGGTAAGTAGTAAGGCAATATATCATAACGATTCTAATACGAAAAGACTTATGAAAATAGAAAAAAAGGAAAGACCTGTTTCTGTGCAAATTTTTGGTAGTGACGAAGAATCTATAGAAATAGCAACAAAATATGTTAATGAGATAGCAGATATTATTGATATTAACATGGGATGTCCTGCTCCTAAAGTTGTAAAAAATGGAGATGGAAGCAAATTATTGTTAGATTTGGAAAAGGCAGAAAAAATAATACAAACAGTTATTAAAAATGCTAAAGTTCCAGTTACTTTAAAATTTAGAAAAGGATGGGACAATGAACATATAGTGGCTTGCAAATTAGCCGAAATAGCAGAAAAAAATGGTGTTTCTGCAATAACAATTCATGGTAGAACAAGAAATGAGTTTTATTCTGGAAAAGCGGATTGGGAAATAATTAAAAAAGTAAAAGAATGTGTAAGTATACCAGTAATTGCAAATGGTGATATAGTAGATGAAGAATCAGCTTTAAATGTTTTTAAAGTAACAAATGCTGATGGAATTATGATAGGAAGAGCAGCTGTTGGAAATCCATGGATATTTAAAAATATAATTCATTTTCTAGAAACAGGTGAAAAACTAAATAGTGTTAGTCCAAAAGAAAAACTAGATATTATAAAAGAACATTTAAACTTGGAAATTATAGAAAAAGGTGAGTCAGTTGCTATTAGAGAAATGAGAAAACATATTTCTGCATATACAAAAAATTTGAAAGATTCCAGTAAATTTAGAGTAGAAATGAATAAAATTGAGGATAAACAAAAACTAATTAATCTATTAGAAGATTATTTTATGAATATTTAAATAATTACTGAATAAAAATGTTTAAAGGAGTATACCTTTAAACATTTTTTTGTAGGAGGAATTATTTTGAATAAGAAAAAACTTTTTTTATTTATTTTTATAATTATTTTAATAATATTAGGTGGATTTATAATTTTTAATAAAAAAATGGCTAAAGTTTTTAAAATTGGAAATAATATGAGTAGTCAAGAAATTGTAGAGTACATTTTAAATATTAGTTCATATGAAGCAACTGTATCAGTAGAAGTTACAAGTAATAAAAATTCAAATAAATATGTTATAAATCAAAAATTTGCTAGTAAAGATTTTAACTGCCAAGAAGTATTAGAACCAAGTAATATAAGTGGTGTTAAAATTATACATGATGGCGGAAATCTTAGATTAGAAAACACTCAACTTGATTTATCAACATTGTTTGAAAATTATAATTATATTTCTAATAATTGTTTGGATTTAAATTCCTTTATAGAAGATTATAAAAGTTGTAATACGTCAGAATTTTTAGAAGAAGAAAATCAAATAGTAATGAAAACACAAAGTTCTGAAAGAATATATAAAACATTATATATAGATAAGAAAACACATAAACCGACGAAATTAGAAATAAAAGACAATAACCAAAAATCTGTTATTTACATATTATATAATGAGGTAAAGGTAAATAGTACAAATAAAGAAGATGTATTAGCTTTTAAATTGTATGATTTTGTAAGTAGTATATAAAGATTAACTATTTTCTTTACTTTAAACTAGTATTTAAAATTTACAAATATATAGACTTATAAAAATACCAATATTAGGAGTGAAGAAAATGAAAATTAAAAGAGGCGATATGTTTTATGCAGATTTAAGCCCGGTTATAGGATCAGAGCAAGGTGGGATAAGGCCTGTTTTAATAATACAAAATGATTTAGGAAATAAATATAGTCCTACTGTTATTGCTGCTGCTATTACGTCACAAACAAACAAAACAAAATTACCAACGCATATAGAATTAGGAGAAAACACAAGTGGATTAAAAAGTAATTCGGTCATTTTAACTGAACAAATAAGAACAATAGATAAAACAAGATTAAAAGAAAAAATAGGGCATATAGATGATGCTAAGATTATAACTCAAGTTAATAATGCTTTGGGTGTAAGCTTTGGATTAGATGAATAAATAAAAAACTTAAAGTTTAAACTAAACTTTAAGTTTTTTTATTATTTTAATTTCATTATATAAATTGTCTATTCCAGCTTTTCTTCTGCTATAAGCATCTTTGTATTCTTGATAGATTTCGGAATAGTTTTCTAAAGTCTCATTTGAACGTAGTAGCAATTTTATTCCTTCTAAATAATAGTTTTTCTTCTTATCATTTTTTGATTTATCCATTTTTTCTTTATAAATTTCGATTTGATTAAATCTAGATAATTCATTTTTTAAAGAATTAACATAGTTTTGAGTGCAACTTATTTCAAAACTAATGTCATCTAGTACAACTTTTATTAATGCTCTTACTATTTTAGGATCAACTTGTCCACATTTAGAATTGTTTTTTGGAATTGTTTGATCAATTATTATTTTTAATGTGTCTGTTATTCCTATATGTGATTTATATTGCCTTTTGCTTACAATAGCGTCATATTCATCAGCAACTTTAATTATTTGAATTTCATATGGAATATCTTTTTTTGTTAGTCCTTGAGGATATCCTGACCCATCTAGAGATTCATGATGATATAAAGGACCAGGTGCATATGGGCGTAATTTTAAATCTTTCATACACATTTTATAACCAATTGTTGTATGTGTTTTCATTATTTCATATTCTTCGTCAGTTAAAGGACCGTTTTTTTGTAGTATTTTTGGAGGTATAAATTGTTTACCTATATCATGTAAATAAGCACATACAGTACAATACTCTGTGGTTTTTTGACTGCAGTGTAAGTATTCACAAAGTCTACAAGTTATGCTTGCAACATTTTCACAATGTTTTCTTGTAAATACATCTAATTGATCTAACATATTTAACTGATAACGCATTGATTCGTTTAAATTATATGATTTTAAATTTGTTCTATTATAAAAATCAAAAGATTGTTCATTCATAAATATCACCTTGTATAAAATATATCATTAATAAATAAAAAGTGCAATATCAATATATTATAAAATCTATATAGTTATTTTTTTATGCCTTGTTGTCGCAGCCCTCGGAATCCTTCGGGAAGGCTGCTCCATTCGCCCTACGCTTCGCTCCGGTTGTTCGCTACGCGGCCTTTAAAAAATAACTATATAGATTTTTGGTAATATTGAAATTTTTTAGTAGTTTTTAATGTAAATGTTTTTGTAGAGCTTTGCATAACTTATAGTTCCTATTGACTTTAAACAAAAATGTGAGTATAATTTTATAATAGCAAATATAGTAAGAGAGAGGGAAAAGTAAATGTATAGAACACATAATTTAGGAGAGTTAAATATAACAAATGTTGGTGAAAAAGTTGAACTTTCAGGATGGGTTCAAAAAATAAGAAATTTAGGTGGAATGGTTTTTATAGATTTAAGAGATGAATTTGGAATTACACAAATAGTTATTAATGATGAAAAATTACAAGAAGAGGTAAAATCTATATATACAGAAAGTTGTATCCACATAGTTGGAAAAGTTGTGGAAAGAGCAAGCAAAAATTCTAAAATTAGTACAGGAGAAATAGAAGTTGTTGCAGATAGTATAGAAGTTTTAGGAAAATGTAAAAATGTATTACCATTTGAAATTAATACTGATCAAGAAGTTAGAGAAGACTTAAGATTAGAATATAGGTTTTTAGATTTAAGAAATCAAAAACTACATAATAATATTTTATTGCGTTCAAAAATTCTAAAAACTTTAAGGGATAAAATGGATGAATTAAATTTTACAGAAATTCAAACGCCTATATTAGCTAATTCTTCTCCAGAGGGAGCACGTGACTTTTTAGTGCCAAGTAGATTACATCCAGGTGAATTTTATGCATTGCCTCAAGCACCTCAACAATTTAAACAATTATTGATGGTATCAGGATTTAATAAATATTATCAAATAGCACCATGTTTTAGAGATGAAGATCCAAGAGCAGATAGAGCGCCAGGAGAATTTTATCAATTAGATTTTGAAATGTCTTTTGCTACACAAGAAGATGTATTCAAAGTTATTGAAGAAGTTGTTCCATATACATTTAAAAAATTTACAAATTGGAAAGTTGATGAAGGACCATTTATAAGAATTCCTTATAGAGAATCTATGGAAAAATATGGAACAGATAAGCCTGACTTAAGAAACCCATTAATAATTCAAGATGTAACAGAAGTATTTAAAAATTCTGACTTTAAAGCTTTTGAAAATAAAACAATAAAAGCTATTGTTGTTTCAAATGGAGCAGAACAAGGAAGAAAATTCTTTGATAAAATGACTGACTTTGCTGTTAATGAACTTGGAGCAAAAGGACTTGCTTGGACAAAATTTGAACAAGATGGAAGTGTTGCAGGTGGTATTGCTAAATTTATTACAGATGATATAAAAGAAAGTTTGATAAGTAATTATAATGTTAAATTAGGTGATAGCATCTTCTTTATTGCAGATGAGTTTAGTACTGCTCAAAAAATTGCAGGAGATGTAAGAATAGAGTTAGGTAACAGATTAGATTTATTAGAAAAAGATGTATATAGATTTTGCTTTATTGTTGATTTCCCAATGTATGAATTATCAGATGAGGGAACAATAGATTTTAGTCATAATCCATTTTCTATGCCTCAAGGAGGTTTAGAAGTATTAGAAAACAAAGATCCATTAGACATATTAGCATATCAATATGACTTAGTTTGTAATGGATATGAAATGGCATCAGGAGCTGTAAGAAACCATAATCCAGAAATAATGGTAAAAGCTTTTGAAATAGCAGGATATAGTGAAGAGGATGTAAAAAATAGATTTGGTGCTTTATATAATGCATTCCAATATGGTACTCCTCCACATGCTGGTGCTGCACCTGGTGTTGATAGAATGGTAATGCTTATTGCTAATTCACAAAATATAAGAGAAATAATAGCCTTTCCAAAAAATAAAAAGGCTAGAGATTTACTTATGAGAGCACCATCTGTTGTAACTGAACAACAATTAAAAGATGTACATATAAAAATAGAAGAATAATTGACATAATGCAAAAAAGAAGATATAATTTACATACAAATTTGTTGAAAAGCATATGGAGGTGACATTATGAAAAAAACAACAACTGGGGAAATTAAACGGGGGTTAAGAAAAAATGTAAGAAGGTGTAAGGATCTTTTTCAAGGATTGCTTGAAACACCAAATTGTAGAAGGGACAGATTAGTATCATGTATTAATCAAACTGTTGATTTAACAAAATTAAATATAGGATTATTTAATTTTAGTGTGTATAAACCAGCGTATTATACATATAATGAATTAACAGAAATGTTTGAGCAAAGAGAAAATCAGAATCCCTTGTTTCCATGTAGTTTGACTCCAATAGAAATGCTTGAAGGTATTGAAGCTAATTTGTTTATTGTTTTAGACATTTTACAGTAATACTAGTTGATTTGTAAGAAGGCAGATGCATTGCATCTGCTTTTTATTTATATACCAAATTTGTTTTAATAATTGATAATTATTTACATAAAATTGTATTGATATAATTTATAAATTATTGTATAATATTATTATGGCTAAAAATGGAAAGGGGGATATATATGATAAAAATATATGATACAGATGTAGAAACAAATAAAACTGTAGAAATAGATGAAATAAAAAAGGGTTGCTGGATTAATCTAGTTAGTCCAACTGATGCTGAAATAAAAAAAGTATGTAAAAGTGTACAAATTGAAGATGATTTTATTAGATATTCGTTAGACTATGAAGAAAAAGCCAGAATTGACATTGAAGATGAAGATAACACAATATTATTTATCATAGATGTTCCTATTTTAGATAAAGAAAATAATGAAACAATACACACAACACTTCCACTTGGAATAATTGTTGTAAGAGATGATTATTTTATAACAGTTTCATTAAAACAGACAAGAGTCATTTCAGATTTAAAACAAGATAGTATTGTTACATATAAGAAAAGTAGAAGTATATTACAAATATTTTATAAGAATTCTGAATTATTTTTAAGAGAATTAAAAAAGATAAATAAAGAAAAAGAAGTAGCAGAAAAAGAATTAAACACATCAATGAGAAATAAAGAATTATTAAAAATGCTAAATATTGAAAAGAGTTTGGTTTATTTTACAACTTCATTAAAATCTAATGAGTTAGTAATGGAGAAAACTATGAAAGGAAGAATCATCAAGCTTTATGAAGAAGATGAAGATATACTAGAGGATGCTATTATTGAAAACAAACAAGCTATAGAGATGGCTAAAACATATAGTGACATATTAAGTGGAACAATGGATACATATGCATCTATTATTTCTAATAACTTAAATATTGTTATGAAATTTTTAACATTAGTAACAATTGTTTTAGCAATACCTACTTTATTATTTAGTATGTGGGGAATGAATGTTGAGTTACCATTTCAACATAATCCATATGGATTCTTATGGATTTTAGGAATAACAATAGTTATAACACTAATTGTTATTTGGTGGTTTAAAAAGAAAGATATGTTAGATTAAAAAGATAACCAAGAGTATATGAAAGCTCTTGGTTATTTACAAATATATTGAATGAGTATATAATAAATTAGAATGTAAATAATTAATAAAAAGAAAGAAGGAAAAAAATATGAAAGAAATTATAATAAATGTTGAAGGTATGGTTTGTGGAGGATGTGAAAATAGAGTAATAAATGCTTTGAAATCTGTAGATGGAGTTAGTGAAGTTATAGCAGATCACAAAACAGGAATAGTAAAAGTAAGTGCAAAAGATGATATAGAAGAAAATATATTAAAAGATAAAATTGAAGATATTGGTTTTAATGTAAAATAAGATTTAATTTATTATTAGGAGAATAATTATAATATGAAAAAAATTATATTGGCAATAGAGGGCATGACTTGTAGTGCTTGTTCTAATGGACTTGAGAAATATTTAAATAAGCAAAATGGAATTATAGAAGCTCAAGTTAATTTAGTAATGGCAAATGCAACTGTAAATTATGATGAGAATATATTGGATATAAATAAAATAGAAAAATTTGTTAAAGAAGCGGGATTTAAAAGTTTAGGAGAATTTAAACAAATAAAGATAGAAACAAAAAATAAAAAAGAAAAAATTAAATTTATAGTATTTTCTTTTTTAGCAATTGTATTAATGTATATATCAATGGGGCATATGATAAATTTACCAATAATAGATATATTAAATTCACATTTTAATCCAATTGCCTATACAGCTGTGTTATTATGTTTAACAATAGCATTCTTAATATATGGATTTGATATTATAAAAAATGGGTATAAGAATTTAATTCATAAAACACCTAATATGGATACATTAGTTTCATTAGGAGTGTTATGTAGTTTTGTATATAGTTTATATGCAACATATATGATATTTAATGGAAAACATGAATATACTATGAATTTATACTTTGAATCAGCAGCAATAATAATTTACTTTATAAAGCTGGGACGTTATATAGATGGAATTAGCAAAGATAAAACAAAAGAAGCAATAAAAAAATTAGTAGAGATAACGCCTAATAAGGCTGTAATAAAGGTAGATGGTCAAGAAAAGGTAGTTACATTAGATGAGATAAAAAAAGGTATGATAGTAATAGCAAAGCCAGGAGAAAAAATAGCGGTTGATGGTGAGATTATAAATGGAAAATCGCATTTAGATGAATCATTTATAACAGGTGAAAGTAAGCCAGTAAAGAAACAAGAGGGAGAAAAAGTTATTGCAGGAAGCTTAAATTATGATGGATATTTAGAATATAAAGCAGAAAAAATAGGAAAAGAATCTACAATATCAGAAATAGTTAGATTAGTAATAGAAGCAAGTAATACTAAAGCTCCGATTGCAAAAATAGCAGATAAAGTTTCAGGATATTTTGTGCCTTTTGTTATAGCAATTGCAATAATAACTTTTTTTGTTTATTTATTTTTAGGATATGATTTTTCTGTAGCTTTAGGTACATTTATTACAGTGTTAGTTGTTGCATGTCCATGTAGCTTAGGTTTAGCTACACCACTTGCTATTGTTGTAAGTGAAGGAATATGTGCAAATAACGGAATATTAGTTAAGAAGAGTGAAATATTAGAAAATGCTCAAAAAGTAAATACAATTGTTTTGGATAAAACAGGAACATTAACATATGGTAAACTTAAAGTATCAAAAATTATTAACTTAAGTGGAATAGAGGAAAAAGAATTAATGCAATTAGTATGCAGTTTGGAAAGTAAATCAACACATCCAATAAGTAAAGCATTTTTGTCTTATATGAAGGATAATAAAATTGAAAAAGTAGATGTTGATGAATTCAATGAAATTACAGGATATGGTATAATTGGCAAAATAGATAATAAAAAAATAATATTAGGCAATAAAAAAATATTAGATAAATATAATATTGAAAATAAATTTTTAAAAGAAGAAAATGAACTAGCAGAAGAAGGAAATAGTATAATATATG
The DNA here is from genome assembly GCA_934133175.1 of uncultured Clostridia bacterium. Lineage (GTDB taxonomy): Bacteria > Bacillota > Clostridia > TANB77 > CAG-508 > CAG-269. Next base: position 10,765 of record CAKPAX010000025.1, read on the forward strand.
TTGTAATTGATAATGAAATAAAATCAATAATTGGTACAAATGATATTATAAGAGAAGGAATAGAACAATCTATAAAAAGTTTAAATAGATATGGAATAGAAACAATAATGCTTACAGGGGATAATCAAATTACAGCACAGAAAATAGCAGAAAAAGTTGGAATTACAAAAGTAATATCAAATGTATTGCCAGCTGAAAAAGTAAATGTTATAAAGAACTTAAAAAAAGAAAATAAATATGTTATGATGTGCGGAGATGGAATTAATGATAGTCCTGCCTTAGCTGTTGCAGATATTGGTGTAAGTGTAAAAAGTGGCACAGATATAGCAATGGACTCATCTGATGTAATACTAACTCAAAATGATATTAGTTCTATTATGAAATTAATAAGAATAAGTAAAAAAACAATAAGAAATATTAAACAAAATTTATTTTGGGCATTTTTTTACAATTTATTAATGATTCCTATTGCTATGGGAATATTTAGATTTATTGGTATTACAATTAATCCAATGATTGCAAGTGTAGCTATGGTGCTTAGCAGTATTACTGTTATTTTAAATGCATTAAGATTAAAAAGAATAAAATTAAATAAAAACTCTATGTAATTAAAACATAGAGTTTTTATTGTAAGTGTAAATGTTATTTAATAGGTTCTCCCATAGTATTTTTTATTTTTGTTAATTCTGTTTGTAAAGTGTTATATGTTTTTTGTCCAATTGAAGTATCTTGATCTAAATCATATTTAGAAATAGAGTTTTCTATATCTAAAATTTTATATGCTTTTGTTTTGGCTGTAGATTTATACATATATATAGGTGTATAGTTAACACTATCTATTGAAATTTTTCCATCTTGTGCTTTTTTAGTTATTTTTAAATCAATTATTATAGAATTCTTAGTATTTTCTTTAACTTGTCCTGACATAAAATTTCCTAAAGAATATATAACAAATCCATCTTTTGTTGATCCATCTTCTAATGTAATTGTTCTTTTTTCCATTGGTTGTAGTACATGTGGATGACTTCCAAGAATTATATCAACACCATTTTCAAAAAGAAAATCTGCTAAAGCTTCTTGTTCTTTATTTTGTTTTGTTTGATATTCAATTCCCCAATGCATGCTTACACATATAATATCAGGATTTTCAGCTTTTGCTAATTCTAATTGCTTTTTAATTAAGTCTTTGTCTATCAAATTAATACAATAATCTTTTCCAGTAGGAACTTTAATTCCATTTGTTCCATATGTATAACTTAAAAATGCAATTTTTACATCTTTCACATTTTTTATTAATATTTTATTTTGGTCTTCTTCAGATTTAAAAGTACCTGTATGAGAAATATCTGCTTTATCTAAATAGTCAATTGTACTTTCTATTCCTTTATAACCTTTATCTAAACTGTGATTATTTGCTGTTGTTAAAACATCTAATCCTAAATCTTTTAAATTATCTGCTAAAGATTCAGGAGTATTAAATGTAGGATAACTACTATATCCAACTGATTTTCCAGCAAAAGTTGTTTCTAAATTTCCTACAGCAATATCAGCAGTTTTAATTTTTGTTTTAATATCTTTAAAAACATATGAAAAATCATAAGTGTCTGTATTAGAATTATATGCATCTGTATATTGTGTGTTATGACACATAATGTCACCAATTACACTCATATTAAAAGTAATATCTTTTTGTTCTTTTTTAGTATTAATATTTTGGTTATCTAAAGTTGTACTATCTTCTTTAGAAACAGGAATACTTACATTATTAGAATTGTTCTTTATTAAATTTATAATTGTTTTCGAATTATAAATTAAAATACATAAAATTATAATAAAAAGTAATATAAATACTGATTTTTTAAATTTTTTTGAATCTTTTATAATTATTCTTTTTTTACGAGTATTTCTTGCCAATAATAACATCTCCTTTTACTTTATAAGTTAAAATTATCATAAAAAAATGTTTTTTTCAATAAAATGTATAAATTTATTATAAAAAGAAAAAATAATAAATATAAATATGTTATTAAAATTAAATATAAATATAGGACTTAATAATATGGAGGTGAGAATAATGAAAGTTATTGATAAAATAGCATTGGTTTTAATTATAATAGGTGCAATAAATTGGGGACTTATAGGATTTTTTCAATTTAATTTAGTTGATACTATTTTTGGACAAATGAGTGTATTATCAAGAATTATATATGCTTTAGTAGGTATATCTGGGTTATGGGGAATAAAATTAATTTTTGATGATTAGTCAAAGTATTTATATATAATATAAAAAAACGGGAATTATTCCCGTTTTTTTGTTGTAGTCTGTAATAAACAATAAAGTTATAATAATATATCAAAATTAGATAAATAAAGCAAACCACTTGAAAACAAAGCAAATATAATGTATAATTTACAAATGTAGTAAGGAGGAGAGAAATATGTTATCTGCAAATGGAGTAACAATTAGATTTGGAAAAAGAGTTTTATTTGAAGATGTAAATATAAAGTTTGGAAAAGGAAATTGTTATGGTATTATTGGAGCAAATGGTGCTGGAAAAACAACTTTTCTAAAAGTTTTATCAGGAGAAATAGAACCAAACAAAGGTGATGTAACATTAGATAAAGGTGAGAGAATATCAGTCTTAAAACAAGACCACTTTGCATATGAGGATTATAGTGTTTTAGATACTGTAATGATGGGAAATAAAGAATTATACGACATTATGAAACAAAAAGATGCAATATATGCAAAACCAGATTTTTCAGAAGAAGATGGAATGATTGCAGCTAAATTAGAAGAAAGATTTGCAGAATTAGATGGTTGGAATGCAGAATCAGATGCAGCAATGCTTTTAAATGATTTAGGAATATCTCCAGAAAATCACTACAAAATGATGAAAGAAATAGAAGCTAGAGAAAAAGTTAAGGTTTTATTAGCACAAAGTTTATTTGGAAATCCAGATGTATTATTATTAGATGAACCTACAAATGACTTGGACTTAAAGAGTATAAATTGGCTTCAAGAATTTTTAATTAATTTTGAAAATACAGTAATTGTAATATCACATGATAGATATTTTTTAAATAAAGTTTGTACACATATTGCTGATGTGGATTTTGGAAAGATTAAAGTATATCCAGGAAATTATGATTTCTGGTATGAATCAAGTCAATTAGCTTTAAAACAAATGAGAGAACAAAATAAGAAAAAAGAAGAAAAAATAAAAGAATTACAAGACTTTATTGCAAGATTTAGTGCAAACGCATCAAAATCAAAACAAGCAACATCAAGAAAGAAAACATTAGAAAAAATTGAACTAGATGAGATTAAACCGTCAAACAGAAAATATCCATATGTAGATTTTAAACCAGATAGAGAGCCTGGAAAGGAAATCTTACAAGTTAAAAATATTTCAAAAACTATTGATGGAGAAAAGATTTTAGATAATATTAGTTTTACAGTTAAACAAGATGATAAAATAGCATTTTTAGCAGATAATGAAAATGCTAAAACAATATTATTCCAAATTATTGCTGGTGAATTAGAGCCTGATGAGGGAGAATTAGTTTGGGGAACAACAATAACAAGTAGTTATTTTCCAAAAGATAATAATTATTTATTTAATACAGATGAAAATTTAACAGATTGGCTAAGAAAATATTCAAAAGATCCAGATGAAACATATGTAAGAGGATTTTTAGGAAGAATGTTATTTTCAGGTGATGAAGCATTAAAAGAAGTTAATGTTTTATCAGGAGGAGAAAAAGTAAGATGTGTTCTTTCTAAGATGATGTTATCTGGTGCAAACTTTTTAATTTTTGATGAGCCTACAAACCATTTGGATATGGAAAGTATAACATCTGTTAATGATGGTATGGCTAAATTTAAGGGAAATATTTTATTTACTTCACATGATCACCAATTAACACAAACTGTAGCAAATAGAATAATTGATATAAAAGAAGATGGTAAAGTAATTGATAGAGAAATTAGTTATAATGAATATTTAGGAATTGAATAAAAAAGTATTGAAATATATAGAACGGTATGTTATTATATTAACACTATTTGTTCTATATATTTTTTTTAGTGGAACAAATTAAATTATTTATTTCCTTTTTTTGATTCAATTTATTTTTTTCTTGATTTGATTCAAAATTTTATCAAAGTATTATTTAAAAAAGGAGGTGGTATGGATGGAAGAAAAAATTCTTACTATATTATTAGATATACAAAAAGATGTTAAAGAACTAAAAGAAAGAGTAACTAGCTTAGAAGAAAAAGTCGATAGACTAGAAAAGAGAATTAATAGCTTAGAAGAAAAAGTCGATAGACTAGAAAAGAGAATTGATAGCTTAGAAGAAAAAGTCGATAGACTAGAAAAGAGAATTGATAGCTTAGAAGAAAAAGTCGATAGACTAGAAAAAAGAGTTGATAACCTAGAAGAAGGAGTAGAATGTTTAAAAGGGCAAAGACATATTGATAGTATTAATATTGCAAAAATATTAGAATATCAAATACAAATGGTTAAACATTATTAATTTATATTATGTTTACAATAAGAAGAATATATGTTATAATAAAGATATGATAATTATCTAATACACCAAAAACAAAAGACAGCAGGAGGAAATAGCATGATTGAAGTTTTGCAAAATAGATTATTTCAGTACGAAATGTGCGTAAGTAATAGTAAAAAGACTTATTTGGAGTATCTCATAGAGGAGATAGCTCTAATAATTGAAAAAGTGAAAGAAAAAGGAATGTTTTTCTGCTTGACGCCTCATGAAAGGTGTATTGCAGAGGAGATAGAAATGAAATATTCAATTGGTGTTTAATTTTTTTATTGTTTGTATTAGATAAGTTGATTAAAGAGGCTACAAGTGTAGCCTCTTATTTATGTTATAAAAATTTTTTCTTGACTTTAAAGTTTTTTTGATATAATAATAAAATATACTAAAATAAAGAAAGGAAAAAACATGGAAAAAATAATAAAAACAATATCAGAAGAATTAGGAGTAAAGTATTATCAAGTAGAAAATACAATTAAATTAATAGATGAAGGAAATACAATACCATTTATTGCACGTTATAGAAAAGAAGCAACAGGTGGATTAAGTGACGAAATTTTAAGAGATTTAAATGAAAGATTAACTTATTTAAGGAACTTAGAAAAAAGAAAAGAAGAAGTTATAAATTCAATTGATGAGCAAGGAAAGCTTACAGATGAAATTCTTAAATCTGTTGCAATTGCAAAAACATTAGCAGAGGTTGAAGATATATATAGACCATATAAACAAAAGAAAAAGACAAGAGCTACAGTAGCTAAAGCAAAGGGATTAGAACCTTTAGCTGAAATTATTATTGCACAAGAACAAAAAGAATCTATAAAAGAAATTGCTAAAAAGTATATAAATGTAGATAAATTATCTGATGAAGATAAAAAGAATAAAGATAAAGTTGTTGCAACAGCAGAAGATGCTATTCAGGGGGCATTAGATATTATTGCAGAATCTATTTCTGATAATGCAGAATATAGAAAACAAATAAAGAAAATTTGTTATAGAGAAGGATTAATTGTTACAAAAGCTGCTAAAGAAGACGAAAAATCAAATTATGAAATGTATTATGATTATAGTGAATCAATAAATAGGATTCCTAGTCATAGAATTTTAGCAATTAATAGAGGAGAAAAAGAAGAATTCTTAAAAGTAAAATTAGAAAAAACAGAAGATAAGATTTTAAAAATAATAGAAAAAGATTTAATAAAAGGTGAAACTCAATTTACAGAAATGTTAAAAGTAACAATAGAGGACGCGTTTAAAAGACTAATTGAACCATCAATAGACAGAGAAATACGTGCAGACTTGACAGAAAAAGCGGAAGAAAAAGCAATAAAAGTTTTTGGACAAAATTCTAAACAATTATTATTAGGAGCACCAATAAAAAATAAAACAGTTATGGGATTTGATCCAGCATATAGAACTGGTTGTAAAATAGCTGTAATAGATGAAACGGGAAAAGTTTTAGATTATACAACAGTATATCCAACAGAACCTCAAAATGATGTTGAAGGGGCAAAAAAAGAATTACTAAAGTTAATAGATAAAGATAAAATTGATATGATAGCAATTGGAAATGGTACAGCTTCAAGAGAATCAGAAATGTTTGTATCAGATATGATAAAAGAAGCATCAAGACCTGTTCATTATGTTATAGTTAGTGAAGCGGGAGCATCTGTATATTCTGCATCAAAACTTGCAACAGAAGAATATCCAGACATAAATGTTTCAATAAGAGGAGCGATATCTATAGCAAGACGTTTACAAGATCCTCTTGCAGAACTTGTAAAAATTGACCCAAAAGCAATTGGAGTTGGGCAATATCAACATGATGTTAATCAAAAAAGATTAGCTGAAAGCTTGACAGGAGTAGTAGAGGATAGTGTTAATAAAGTTGGAGTAGATGTTAATACTGCAACACCATCATTACTTTCATATGTTTCTGGAATTAATTCTACAATAGCAAAAAATATAGTTAAATATAGAGACGAAAATGGTAAATTAAAAAATAGAAAAGAATTATTAAAGGTTCCTAAACTTGGTAAGGCTGCATTTGAACAATGTGCTGGATTTTTAAGAATAATTGATGGAGATAATCCATTAGAAATAACTGCTGTTCACCCAGAAAGTTATGAAGCAACAGAAAAGTTATTAAGTAGTATAGGATTTGATAAAAATGATTTGAAAAATAAAGAAAGATTAGAAGAATTAAGAAATAAACTAAAATTGCTTGATATTGCTAAGGTTGCAAAAGAAATTGAAATAGGTGAAATGACATTAAAAGATATAATAGATGAACTTATAAAACCAGGAAGAGATCCACGTGAAGATATGCCAAAACCTATTTTAAGATCAGATGTTTTAAAATTGGATGATTTAAAAGAGGGAATGATACTTACTGGAACAGTAAGAAATGTTATTGATTTTGGAGCATTTGTAGATATTGGAGTAAAACATGATGGATTAGTTCATATTTCTGAAATGAGTGATAAATATATAAAAAATCCATCAGACATTGTATCTGTTGGAGATATTGTAAAAGTAAAAGTTATAAAAATAGATAAAGAAAGACAAAAAGTTGGATTAAGTATGAAAATATAAAAAACAAAAAAATAAAAGTTTGATGACAAACTTTTATTTTTTTGTTTACATTTTATAAAATTTATTCAGATATAGGACCATTATCTTCTGGTTGTGTTTCAATTGGTTGGCTTGAAATATTTCCAGCTAAATCTTCATAGAATACTACTAATGCTACTTGTAAATAAGGCATTATCCATAAGAAACCAATTCCAAAAGATAAAGCACCTAAAAAGAACCATCCAATAAATGTGATTGGTAACCAAAACCATGCCCATTTATGACCTTGCATTAATTCTTCACTTTTTTCAACTATTGATTTTGAATCCATATCTGGGTTATCGTATAAAATGTATTGAGCTAAAACGTATGAAAATCCTTTAATAATTACCCATACTAAAGAAACAATATAAAGAATCATTCCTAATATAGCTAAGAATCCCATATTTTCTCCAGATGTAATAGCTGCAGCTCCACCAATAGCAATTAGTACTATAGAAATAATTAATGCAATTACAGGAAGTATCATTTTTAATATTGTTTGCCCAATTACTCCCCAAACTTTTCCAAATTGGTTAAATCCATTTTTAAAGAAGTCGATATATCCAACTTCTTCATTTCTTTTTAGTTTTATAATTGAAACTAAAAAGCCAAAAGCAAGTACAGGAGTGATTACTAAATTTATAATTGCTCCAACCACTGGAAGAAAGTTAAGTAAGAATGAAATTAAATAACTAATAACTCCAAATACTAATGTTAATAATGCGGCTTTTCCCCATTTACCTGTTAAGCTGTTACGAGCTTCTGCTCTGATTTGTGATGATACCATCATAAAACCCCCTTTAAATAATATATATATTAATAAAATTATTAATACCTATTTTGAATTTCTTTGATTTTATTATAATCTTTATTTAAAATATCTAAAAATACATCTGTTAATTCGGGATCAAACTGCGTTCCCTTGTTATTTTTAAATTCTGATTTAACAACTTCAAGTGGTAAAGAATCTCTATATGTTCTTTTTGAAGTCATAGCATCAAAACTATCTGCAATAGAAGTGATTCTTGCTAGATAAGGTATATCAGTCCCTTTTAATTGACTTGGATAGCCATGTCCATCATATCTTTCATGATGATGCTTTACAATTGGTATAATATTTTTAAAAATTGTTGCATTTGATAATATATGTGCACCAATTGATGGATGATTTTTTATTTGTGAATATTCGTCATCTGTTAATTTGTCCGTTTTTTGAATTATGCTATCAGGAACACCAATTTTTCCAATATCATGAAAAAGTCCACCGATTTCCAGAGTTTTAATATCTTCAGCTGATAATCCTAATTTTTGACCAATTAAAGTAGAAAAAGCAGATACTCTATCAGAATGACCTCTAGTGTATTTATCTTTTGCTTCTACAGTATATCTTAAAGTTTGAATGCTTTCTAAATAAGCATTTTCTAGCCTTTCATATGTGTTAGAAAGTTTATTGTTAATTCTTTTTATTTCATTCATTTGTGCAATTGATTTTAAGCCTGATTCTATTAATAAAAGCAATTGGTCGAATTTATCTCCTTTTTCACAATAACCTTGAATATCTAATTTTCTTATGGTGTCAAGTGGAGGGGCCAAATCTTTATGACCAGTCAAAAGTAATATGTATAAATCTTTGTCAAATTTTCTTATTTCTTCTACAACTTGATTACCATGTAGTGGAGTCATTAAGAAGTCTAATATTAGTAAGTCATAATGTTCATGTTTTAACAATTCTATTGCTTCTATTGGATTTGTTATTCCGGTTAAAGTGTAACCTGATCTTTTTAGAAAAACTGATAAAGAATCGAGAATTCCTGACTCGTCATCTACTGCCATTATTTTATACTTAGAATTTGGATTATTTATTTGTTGAGATATACTTTTTCTCATAAAACTACCTCCTTCTACAGATAATGACATTATATTAATAAAATAGGCAAAAATCAACAATTTTATGAAAAAAGTGTAAAAAGTCTTAAAAATAGCATATTTATATAAAATAAATTGCTTTTTTGAAATAATAAGGTTATAATTTATGCAATTAATAAAATGTAAAAAATGATTTTATAAAAAATATAATAACTTTTGAAAATTAAGTATGATATAATCTTTTAATTATAAATAATATATGAATGTATGTAAATATTTATGAAAAGATTGTATAAATATAATCAAAGGAGAAAAATAAGAAATGAATATTATTATATTAATAGTATCTATAGTAATTGTAATAATTTTATTGTTAACAGTATTTAGATTTAAATTTGTGTTTTCAACTCCAATGGCATTAAGGAAGATTGTTGATAAAATTTCTGATAGCTATGTTGTTCTTGATGATAATGATTCTATATTAGATTATAATAAAACTTTTTTGGCAACATTTAAATTTAAAGATAATGAAAAAATAAAAAAAGAGAATTTTATACAACTTTTGGAAGATAAAAAGTATTTAAGTAATGAAAAAAAATTAGCCCATTCAATTTTAAGAGCGAAAGAAACGGGAAAGACAATTTCATATGAAGAGGAAATAAAAAAAATAAGAAAAATATTTATGATAGAAATAAGTCCAGTTTCTTTAAAAGGAGCATTTTTTGGAGTTGTAATTTTATTAAAAGATATAACTCAACATAAACGTGATATTCAAATAATAAAAGATAAACAAGATACACTTATGGAAAGAGAAAGGCTAGCTTCACTTGGTCAGTTAATAGGTGGAATTACTCATAATTTAAAAACACCAATAATGTCTATATCTGGTGCAGCAGAAGGGTTGATAGATTTAGTTAAAGAATATGAAAATTCAATAGAAGACCCTGAAGTTACAGTAGAGGATCACCATGAAATAGCTAAAGAAATGAAAGAATGGATTTCAAAAATTAAAGTACATACAGCATATATGTCAGATGTAATAACTGCTGTTAAAGGACAAGCTGTTGCATTGTCAGAAGATGAAATTGTAACATTTGATATAGAAGAATTAGTAAAAAGAGTAAATATATTAATGAAGCATGAACTAAAAAATGCAATTATATATTTAAATGTTGATATAAAAGTAGATAAAAATTTAACAATGAAGGGCGATGTTAATAATTTAGTTCAAGTTATTAATAATATGATATCGAATTCTATACAAGCATATAACGGAAAAGAAGGACAAAAAATATATATGACAATATTGCAAAAAGACGAAAACTTAGTTATTTCAATTAAAGATTATGCTGGCGGATTGCCAAACATAGTAAAAAAGAAGTTATTTAAAGAAATGATAACAACAAAGGGAAAAAATGGTACAGGGCTTGGATTATATATGTCATATTCAAATATAAAAGCACACTTTAATGGAGATATTACAGTTGAAACCAAAGATGGTGAAAGTACTACATTTAATATAATTTTACCTATACAAAATTAAACAAAATATGTTTGACAATACGGTATTTATGTATTAAAATATAAAAAACACTAGAGAAAAGCTATGTATAATGTTTACATAGCTTTAAACATATAAAAAAGGAGAAAACTATGAATAAAACAAATCCAAGGACATTACCAGGTTTTATGGAATTATTACCTGAAGAACAAATATTATTTAATCAAATACAAGATAAAATAAGAAAAACATATGAAAAATTTGGCTTTTTGCCATTAGATACACCTATTATAGAATCTTCAGAAGTTTTACTTGCAAAAGCTGGAGGAGAAACAGAAAAACAAATATATAGATTTTTAAAAGGAGATACAGACTTATCTTTAAGATTTGATTTAACAGTACCTTTGGCAAAATATGTAGCACAAAACTATAATAATATAAGTTTTCCATTTAGAAGATATCAAATAGGAAAAGTTTATAGAGGTGAGAGACAACAAAAAGGAAGATTTCGTGAATTTTATCAATGTGATATAGATATAATTGGTGATGAAAAGTTAAGTATGATAAATGATGCAGAACTTCCTAGTGTAATATACTCAATATTTAATGATTTAGGATTTGGAGATTTTACAATATGTATAAATAACAGAAAAATATTAAATGGCTTATTTTCTAGTTTGAAATTAGAAGAATCGTCTGCTGATATTTTAAGAATAATAGATAAAATAGAAAAAATAGGAAAAGAAGAAGTAAAAAATGAACTTCAAAAATTAAATATAGAGATAGAAAAAATAGACAAAATATTAGAATTTATAACAATGGATGGAAATACAGATGAAAAACTTGAAAAATTAAAAAAATTAGATATAAAAGACCAATCATTTAATGAAGGATTGAATGAATTATTAGAAGTTGTAAAATATATGAGAGCATTTGGTATACCAGACAAAAACTTTAAAGTAGATTTAACAATTGCCCGTGGATTAGATTATTATACAGGAACAGTATATGAAACATTTTTAAATGACTACAAATCATTAGGAAGTGTTTGTTCAGGTGGTAGATATGAAAATTTGGCTGAATATTATACAGATAAAAAATTACCAGGAGTAGGTATATCAATAGGATTAACAAGATTATTTTATCAACTAAATGAAAGAAAATTAATAAATGCAGAGAAAAAATCAATATCTGATGTAATAATTATTAATATGACAGATGATTTTGAATATTCAGCAAATGTGGCAACAAAACTTCGTATGGAAGATATAAATACACAAATTTATATGGAAGAGAAAAAAATAAAATCTAAATTTAAATATGTAGATAAATTACAAATTCCATATGCAATTGTAATTGGTGAAGATGAAATAAAAGAAAACAAATTAACATTAAAAGACATGAGAATTGGTGAACAAAAACAACTTGAATTAAAAGAAATAATAGATATAATAAAAGCATAAGATGAAGGAGAAAAGTACAAATGAGTGTAACAAAATTCTTTCCTGAAGGATGGGATTATAAAAAAGATGAAATAACTAAAGAAAATATAAATAATATAATTGAAGAAAACAGAATTTTTCAAGGAATAGTAGATAGTTGTGATGAACAGTGTAATTTACATATTCCGTTTGAAAATGGATTAAATGGTATTATTCCAAGAGAAGAAATAGAAGGAATAAATATAAATGAAAATGGTATTCCTAAAGAGGAATTATGTACAGGAAAAGTACATAAATATGTGCAATTCAAGGTTAAATCTATTGAAGATAATAATTTAATTCTTTCAAGAAAAGATGTACAAGCAGATGCCATAAATTGGATAAAAAATGATATGCAAGAAGGTCAACAAGTATGTGGAATAGTAAAAAACATAAAACCTTATGGAGTGTTTGTAGAAATTGGTGGAGGAGTAGTTGGTTTAGCTCATATAGAAGATTTGTCAGTAGCTAGAATAAAATCTCCATATGAAAGAGTAAAAATTGGACAAAAGTTAAATATTATGGTAAAATCTATAGATAGAGAAACTGGAAGAGTAATTCTTTCTTATAAAGAAGAATTTGGAACTTGGGAAGAAAATGTGAAAAATTTTCAAGAAGGAACAAAAGTAAAAGGAATAGTTAGAGAAACTGAGAAAAATAAAAATGGTATTTTTATTGAGCTTACGCCTAATTTAGTGGGAATGGCAGAATACAAAGAAAATTTACAATATGGACAAACTGTAAATGTTTATATAAAAAGGATAATACCAGAAAAGAAAAAAGTTAAGTTAGTTATAATTTAAATAAATTATATAAATAGGAGGAGTTATTTATGGTTGAAGATAACGAAATAAAAGCGCAAATATCACCGTTTGCAATAAGAGAAGGAGAAATAAAAACATTTGATGGTAAAGATGGATATGTTTCTATGAATCAAATAGTTCATAAAATTAATATAGGACATATTACAGATATTCATTTTGCTATATTAGAACTAGTAAATGAATTTGAATTTATAACATCAAGACAATTATATCAAATGCTAGAAATAAAAGGAATTGATCCAAAATCT
>CAKPAX010000026.1 GCA_934133175.1 uncultured Clostridia bacterium
GGCTATTTAGAAGATGACATGCCAAGAATGGTAAAAACCCCTTGGTCTGACGAGGAAATGCCATTTGAAACAGCTGCTGAAATTGGAACTAAAAAAGTTATTCAAGAACATTCTACAATAGGAATATTAGTAACAACTGATGGTTCAATTACAGATATTCCAAGGGAAGACTATGTTAAAGCTGAAGAAAGAGTTGCAAATGAACTACATGAACTTAATAAGCCATTTATTGTTGTTCTTAATTCTAGTAATCCAACTTCTCCTTCTACTCAGGAATTAACACAAAGTTTAAGTGAAAAATATAATACTGCTGTTATACCAACAAATTGTGAAAACTTATCTTTAGAAGATATTAATAATATGTTCTCTAAAATTTTATATGAATTTCCTGTTGAACAAGTTAATATTTCATTCCCTAAATGGATAGATGGTTTAGATTTTTCACATCCATTAAAAGTTGAATTATTTAATGAAATTCAAACAAGTTTTAGTAAAATTTCTGTTTTAAAAGATGTAAATCCTTGTGTTAATTCTATTAACCAAACTGATATAATATCAAAATGTTATGTTGAAAATATTATGTTAGGAACTGGAAAAGTAAACGTCTCTATTGTTTTAAAAGATGAATTATTTTACAATGTTCTTACAGAAATGACAGGTGTAGAAATTAGTAATGAAGGCGATTTATTTGCAATTATTAGTGAACTTTCTAAAACCAAAAAAGAATATGATAAAATTGCTTATGCATTAGAAGAAGTTAAAACAAAAGGTTATGGAATTGTTACGCCTTCTATGGATGAGTTAATATTAGAAGAACCTGAAATGGTGAAACAAGGCTCTAGATTTGGAGTAAAACTTCGTGCTACCGCTCCTAGTTTACATTTAATTCGTGCAAATATAGAAACAGAAGTCTCACCTATTGTTGGATCTGAAAAACAGTCAGAAGAACTTGTGAATTATCTTTTATCTGAATTTGAAAATGATCCTAAGAAAATATGGGAATCTAATATATTTGGAAAAAGTTTACACGAACTTGTTAATGAAGGACTTCAAACTAAATTAAATAAAATGCCAGAAGATGCTCAACTAAAATTACAAGAAACATTAGAAAGAATAGTAAATGAAGGCAGTGGCGGACTAATTTGTATAATTTTATAATCAAAATCAATATATAAAAAAAAAACAATGAGAAATTATCTCATTGTTTTTTTTTATTCATAATCTTCTACGCTTAGTGTTGGATATGTAAAAACTTTTCCATTAGTTGTAAATTGTCCGTTTGATACATGATCTTTACTAAATGAATTTGATCCTTTAAGAAAATACTTATACCTAGATTTATCTGTTAATTTTCCTCCTCCTCTTATTACAGGATCATCCCAAGTTACATCTATTGCATACCAATTATTATTTACTAAAACATAATTCCATGAGTGATTTTCACTTTTTCCTTCTGAATTTGTTCCCTTACCTATTACAATAACATTTTGTATTCCCGCTTCATCTAATAAATATTTAAATGCTTTCGAATATCCCTCACATACACATTCATTATTTACTAATGCACCATATATATTATATATATTTTGTTTAGAAACACTTGAATCATATGATAAATTATCAACTAAATAATTATGAATATACTTTATTTTTTTATATACATCACTTGGCATACTTGAAAAAAACTGATTTTTAATCTTTTGAATTTGTTTTTCACATGAATTTATTTGTTCTTTTGAAGAAAAAACATCAGCATAATCATTAGCTTCATTTCCATTACTTATATACCCAGTATATGTCGTTTTTTTAGCATACTTTGTACTTTCTATATTTAAATACATTTTATTAACATTTATATAAAAAACCCTTGGATTATCATACATAAATGCTTCTATTGCGGATTGATAATACTCTCCTAATAGTTGTTGTCCATTAGATTGTGAAAGTACGTTACTAAATGAATTTCCGAATTCAATTTTATATGTACCTGTTTTTAAGTTTTCTATATTACTTAATAAACCATTATATATTAATTTTGAATATTCATTTAATTGCCCATAAAAATAATTATTTTTAGTAGTGTTATTAGAATAAGTTATATTTTTTTCTTCTATTTTATCAACAGATTTTATATTAGTTAATGGGCTTTCTGTACTACTTATTTCATTTATTTCTTGTTCATCATCAGTTGATGTATTAGCAACATCAGCTACAAAATTTTGAACAGTTTCTCCCACCTCATGAATATTTAAGTCATTATATATGTTTATTCCTAAGATTCCTACACCTACAATTATAAGAATTATTACAATTGTTAAAATTATTGTCATAAAAAAATCTTTCATAAAATCCTCCATATCTTTTGTTTCTTAATTCACATTATAACATCTTTTTTTATTAAAAGATAGATATTAGAATAATTTTCTATTTTTTGAAAATAATATTAAAAAATTAATATAGAAAACGGAGAAATTATGAGTTTTAAAAGTTTTTTTTCTAATTTATTAAACTATACTCCTGTAGACATATACGATTTTTTACTATTAGGAGATTCAAATACGGATACTACATCATCCACAAATAACAATGAAGACAAAATAGAAAATATTTATCCTAGTATATCTGTAAATATGGAAAAATTAAAAATTAAATATAATGCTTTAATAAATAGCGATATTATAATAAGAGATTTTACACTAACTGCAAGGAATAAACAATATAATGCATTTATTATATATATAGATGGCATGGTTGATTCAACATTAATTAATAATTTTGTGTTAGACCCTTTGATGTTAAGAAATAGGGCTAATAGTTTCGATGGAAGTCAAAATCAAGTCATATCAGAAGCTGTTACTAACAATATAACTATTAGAAAAGTTAAAAAATTTAATTTAATTGATTATATTTATAATAGTTTAATCCCACAAAACAGTGTTAATAAAGAAGAAAAGTTTAGTGATATTATTTCTGGAATCAATTCTGGTAATTGTGCATTATTTGTAGATACAATAAATATTGCTTTTAATATTGATGTAAAGGGTTTTAAACAGAGAAGTGTTGATTCTCCTAATAACGAAATTGTTATTAAAGGTCCTCAAGAAGGGTTTGTTGAAAATATTAGAACAAATACTTCTTTATTAAGAAGAATTATAAATAACGAAAATCTTATTATTGAAAATATAGAAGTTGGAGATATTACTAAAACAAAATGTGGTGTTTGCTATATGAAAAACATCGCAAATTCTGATCTTATAGCAGAAGTAAAATATAGATTAAATAATCTATCTGTTGATTCTATATTATCATCTGGTCAATTGGAGCAATTAATTGAAGACGATAATATGATGGGAGTTCCAAAGATTCTTTCAACAGAAAGACCTGATAAATGTACAAAATATCTTATGCAAGGGAGAGTGGTTGTATTACTTAATGGTAATCCATATGCCCTTATTATGCCTGCTACTTTAATAGATTTTATGTCCTCTCCAGAAGATACTAATTTAAAAACTTTATTTGCCAACTTCTTAAAAGCAATTAGAATAATATCTGCTTTTCTAACATTATTATTACCTGGATTATATATATCAGTTACTAGTTTTCACCAAGAAATATTACCAACAGAATTATTGTTTTCAATACTATCTGCTAGAGAAAACGTGCCATTTCCCGTAATATTTGAATTATTATTAATGGAAATATCTTTCGAACTTATTCGTGAAGCTGGACTTAGGGTTCCTTCCCCTATTGGACCAACAATTGGAATTGTTGGAGCATTAATTCTTGGAGAAGCCGCTGTAAATGCTAATATTGTTAGTCCTATATTAATAATAATTGTTGCTATAACTGGTATATCATCTTTTGCAATCCCAGATTTTTCTTTTGGATTTCATTTAAGAGTATTTAGGTTTTTATTTACATTTTTAGGTTTTATTGCCGGATTTTTAGGAATTGGCCTTGGTGTATTTGTTTATATGACTGTTCTTTCTGACATAAAATCTTTTGGAGTACCTTACACCGTTCCTTTTGCTCCTCCTACTAATAGTGAAGGTAATGGTTATTTTATTCCACCAGTATGGAAACAAGAATATAGAGCTAATTTTTTGTCACCAAAAAAGATTAACTCTCAGAAAAAAATTAGTATGAATTGGAAGTTTGGAGGTAAAAATGGAAAAGAATAAAATTGGAAATTTAGAAGCAATTGCACTTGTGTTTACTGTAATTATTAATCATACAATATTAACATTATCACAAGATATTGTATCTAACATAAAATCTTCAGCTATTTTAAACGTATTGTTTGTAGGAATATTAGCGATATTTATAGGATTTATTATTTATAAATTATTAAAAAACTTTCATGGCTTAGACATACTAGATATATCTAATTTTCTTGGTGGAAAAATATTAAAAAACATTATAGGAATTTTATTTTTTGCATACTTTACTTTTACTTCAGCAATTCTTCTAAACCAGTTTAGCCATAGTTTGCAAATAATATATTACCCTTTAACAAATACATTTTTTATTATTTTGCTTTTTGTTATAGCAACATCTATTGTATGTTATTTGAAATTTAATTCTGTAATAAGAACAAATCTTTTAACACTTCCTATTGTTCTTATTTCCATGATATCTCTTTTTATTGCTAATAGTAAAAATTTTGAGTTGGGAAGAATTTATCCAATTTTAGGTAAAGGCTTTAATAGTACTTTTTTAGCTGGTTCAGGTAATCTTTTTGCTTTTGGTGGTCTATCATTATTATATTTTTTACCACCACATTTAAAAGATTATTCGCAATATAAAAAAATAACATTTATATCTATATTAATTTCTTTAATATATTTACTTCTTAATGTATCTACAACACTTCTTATGTTTGATACATTTGTTGAAACAGACGAACTCATGCCTTTATATTCAGCTGTAAGATATATTGAATTTGGAACTTTCTTTGAAAGGCTTGACTCAATTTTCCTATTAATATGGATTATTTCATTTTCTTGTTATTTAGCAATAATGATGAATTTTTGTATTAGTATTTTCAAAAAACTAACAAATATAAAAAATTCAAAATTTATTGTTATGCCTTTAGGTTTATTATTGGTTAGTATTGGTATTATTCCTAATAATATAGCTTTATCTAATTATCTAGGTTCAGTAATTTATAAGTATTCATTTTTTATCCTAGTTCTATTAATTAGTTTGCCAATACTTATATTAGCAAATTTAAAAAACAAAAAATTAAGTGGTGATAATAATGTTAAAAAGCAGTTTAACTAAATTTATATTTATAATTAGTATATTATCAATATTTATATATGCATTTTCTTCATCTTATGTATCTCATAATATAACAAATTTAGCATATGTAGTAGCTATTGGACTTGATGTTGTTGATTCAACATCAAGTGCTAATACTCAAGACTCAAATACAGAAAGTCAATCCTCTGAATTAGATTCAAATAAAATAAAGGTAAGTTTTCAATTCATTAACACATCTGCATTAGGAGATAATGCATCAGCTTCTGGTGAATCTACATCTATAGTTAACAGTGTTGAAAGTAGTTCAATAAGCACAGCAATAAATATGATGAACACATACATTGGAAAAGAATTAAATTTGTCCCATTGTAAAGTTGTGGTTTTTTCAGAAAAATTTGCAGAAACAGATATTTCAGAAGAAATTTATACATTAATAAATAATACTCAAGTTAGACCTACTACTAATATAATTGTAAGTAAATGTGATGCAAGTTATTATATTGAAAATTCTAGACCAAGTCTAGAACAATTAGTTACTAAATATTATGATATTTTCCCAAACTCTGGTAAATATAATGGTTATACAGAAAATATAACAATAGGAGACTTTTTTAATAATTTAGTTTGTTCTTCTTGTAATCCCAGTGCTATTTTAGGAGGATTAAATTCTGACACTTACAATCAAAATGAATTTGATAATATAAATGATTCCATATCAAATAATTCCAATATTATTGGCAAAAGAGGAACAGAAAACATTGGATTAGCCTTGTTTGATGGTGGAAAATTAATTGGAGAATTATCAGGTTTAGAAACATTATGGCATTTAATAATTCAAAATAATATAAACACATTTATTGTATCTATACCAGATCCTAAAAATAATGGTAAATATCTAGATTTGTCATTAACTCAAAAAGAAAAAACAAAAATAAAGGTAGATGTTTCAAACGGCTCTCCTTATATTAATATCGATATTGCTTTAACTGGAAAAATATTAACCGTTGATGGAGACTCAATATACAAAAATGAAACTTATTTACGAGAAATATCCTCATATGCTAATAGCTATATTCAAGACAACATCAGTCAATACTTGTATAAAACTTCTAAAAGTTTTAAATGTGACATAGATAAATTTGGAAGAACAGCAGCAAAATATTTTTTAACAACCAAAGATTGGGAAAATTATAATTGGCTTAGTAGCTATCAAAATGCATTTTTCACAGTAAATATCGATACCAATATAGAATCCGGTGTATTAATTAGTGAAACTTAAATTTAAAGGTGGAATTTTATGAATACAATTTTTATTAATTTTATATTTTTTATTTTTACTCTTATAGTATTTGTAAAAACAATTGGATATGCAATTTATGAAATCAATCAGGAAAAAAATTTATATGGTGGAATTGCATTAATATTTTTTTGTTTGTTTAGTATTATCTTTTATAATATAGTAGTTTTAACACATTAAAAATTACAATAATTTTATACAACAATATATGTTAAAATATTACAAAAAAAGCATTTACTTTTTTTATTAACTAATATACAATATATTTAATAAATTTACTATATTGTATTATAGGAAGTTTAGAAAATCTTCCTATAATATAAAAATATATTTTTGGAGGATACAAATGAAGAAAAAAAATGAATTAAGTTATAGAGACTTAAAAATGACATGTAATACAAATTTGTTTCACTTTGAAACAACAGAAGAATTAGAATCAATTAATACTGGAATTGGTCAAGATCGTGGCATAAAAGCTTTAGAATTTGGTATAAATGTTAATGTTAAAGGATATAACCTTTATTTAGAAGGCCCTAGTGGTGTTGGTAAAACTATGTACACCAAAAATTATTTAGATAGAATATCTAAAAAACAAAAAACTCCTTGCGATTGGTGTTACATTTATAATTTTGACAACCCAAATGAACCTATTGCTGTTTCTTTGCCAGCAGGTCAAGGAAAAGAGTTTAAAAACTCCATGGATGGATTTATTAAAGAAATCAAAAAAGATATAAAAAATACTTTTAGTGCAGAAGACTTCGAAAAAGAAAAATCTTTAATAAAAAAAGAATTTGAAGAAAAAAGAGAAGTATTAATGAATAAATTAACAAAAGAAGCTTCAAAATATGGATTTCAAGTAAAATCTGCAAAAAATGGTATTTATATGATGCCCATAGTTGATGGAAAAACAATTGAAGAAGAAGAATTTGACAAATTAGATGAAGAAATAAAGCAAGAATATGAACAAAAATCTGTTATTGTTCAAGATTTAATTATGGATGTTATTGGTCAAATAAAAGATATAGAAAGACAATCAGATAAAAAAATATCTGAATGGCAATCTAATGTTGCATTACTTACTGTAAATGTTCATATCAACTATATTAAATCTAAATATAAAAGAAATAAAAAAATAAACAAATTTTTAAATGATATAAAACAAGATATTTTAAAGAATATACCTATATTTCTAGAAGAAAAAACAGATAACCAACAAAATCAAAATCAAAACCCAATTACAAAAACACCAGACCCTTGTTTAAATTATAGAATCAACTTATTTGTTGATAATAGTAATTTAGAAGGTGCTCCAGTAGTGATGGATTCAAATTATTCTTATCAAAATATTTTTGGTAAACTTGAATACGAGAATTATTATGGTTCTTTTAAAACTGACCATACCATGTTAAAACCAGGTTTATTACAACAAGCAAATGGTGGATATATAATTTTTCAAGCTAAAGATTTATTAGCAAATGGAATTTGCTACGAAGCTTTAAAAAAAGCATTAAGAGTAAAAGAACTAAGTATAGAAAACACAGCTGACCAACGTTCTTCTATGGTTATGGTTTCTTTAAAACCTGAACCTATTCCACTAGATTTAAAAGTTATTTTAATTGGTAATAGTCAAATATACCATACCCTTTTAGCAATGGATTCAGACTTTAGAAAATTATTTAAAATCAAAGTTGAATTTGAAGATGATGCTCCTATTAACGAAGATAATGTTAATAAACTTGCTAGATTTGTTCATGGCTTCTGTGAACAAGAAGAATTACCTCAATTAGATAAATATGCAATGGCAAAAATAGTTGAATATGCTTCAAGAATTGCTGGTGACAATACTAAACTTTCAACAAGATTTAATGATTTAGCACAAATAATTGGTGAAGCTGGAACTTGGGCTCGTTTATCTAAATCAAAAATCGTTACAGAAGAATTTATAAATAAAGCATTAAAAGAAAGAATTGAAAGAGTAAAAAAATATGACACAAAATATCTTGAAATGATTAAAGATAATTCGCTTTTAATAACAACATCTGGAAATGAAATTGGACAAATTAATGGCCTTACAGTTTTAACTATTGGAGATTATACATTTGGAAAACCTGCCAAAATAACTGTAAACACTTATACTGGAAAAACTGGTATTGTTAATATAGAAAGAGAAGTTGAACTTTCTGGCTCTACTCACTCTAAAGGTGTACTTATTTTATCTGGATATTTGGGTGAAATGTTTGCACAAGACATACCTTTATGTTTAACAGCAAGTATATGTTTTGAACAATTATATAATGGTGTTGATGGAGATAGTGCATCAAGTACAGAACTATATGCTCTACTTTCTAGCCTTTCTGGAATTCCTATTAATCAAGCAATTGCTGTTACAGGATCAGTTAATCAAAAAGGTCAAATCCAACCAATTGGTGGTGTAAATGAAAAAATAGAAGGATTTTTCCAAATATGTAAAATGCGTGGACTAGATGGATCTCATGGTGTTATGATACCTGTTCAAAATGTTAAAAATCTTCAACTTTCAGACGAAATAGTTGACGCTGTAAAAAATAAACTATTTCATGTTTATTCTGTTTCTACCATTGAAGAAGGAATTGAAGTTTTAACTGGAGTCCCTGCTGGTAAAAAAGACAAGGATGGTCACTTCCCTGCCGGTACAGTAAATTATTTAGTTTATGAGAAATTAAAAAAATATGCAAAAATAAGTGAAAAATAAAAAGTTAAAGAACTCTAGCATAAAGCTAGAGTTCTTTTTTGTATAAAATAAAACTATTATTACATTTTTTGTTTTTTTATAAATAATAAATAATAATTCCACTTAATATAAGTAAATTACCTATGATTTTTTTCTTAGTTATTCTTTCTCCTAATATCAAATTACTTAAAATCATAACAAAAATATAGCCCAATGATTCTATAATTGGCTCATTTTTATATGGTACACCTTTTAATCCAAGTATAACCAATACAGTTGAAACAACCATTAACCCATATCCTGTTATTACATACAAATTAAAATATTCTCTAAATATAGAATTATAAGTTTTGGAAGCACTTTTCTTTAATATTATTTGAGAAACAGAACTTACCAATACTGCTAATACTAATAAAATAATATACTTACTCATTTTCACTATTCACTATAATTGTACCTATTGTTACAACTACTACTCCTATTACATTTTTAATTGTTATTGCTTCATTAAATATTAATATTGCCCAAATAATTGACCAAAACAATCCCATAGCTTTATTTGCATATGCAACTGAAATATCAAATTTTTTTATAAGTTGTTGCCACACAATTGCATATACTCCTAATATTAATATTTCTATAACATAAAATAATATAAATTTAAAAGATAAAAATTCTTCTCCTGAAGCAAATTTAGCAAATACTGTTGATAATGTATATACTGCTATAACTATTTGAAGTATAAATATATCTTTAAATTTGAATTTTTTCTTTACTTCTTCTTTATCCATTTCTAGAAACCTTTCTATATTGCCAAAATATAATATCCATATCTTGTTGAACTATCAATAATATCATGTGAATTTATTTTATCAACTGGACTAGTATAATATATATATTCTGGATGTTCTTTCTTTATTTCTTCTAATTCTTTAACATCTTCATTTGAAAAAATAAATTTAATAACTGCCTTTTTAGGTTCTGCTACTTTTGTAAAATCAGGCTTATTGCCTAATGCTACATCTATTACCATTTTTAAAAAATCGTATCCTGTAGAGATTTGTACTAAATCAGATCCAATACAATCTCCTCCCATTCTTGCTCCAATTTCTATAATTTTAATTTCTCCATTTGGTGTAATTTTAAATTCTGCATGTGATGCACCATTTTCTATTTTTAAACTATTAAGACCTAGAAAAATTTCTTTTTTTATTTTTTCTATAATCTCATCACTAAGTCCTGCTGGTTGTATATGACCAGTTTCAATAAAGTGAGGTGCCCCTGTAGTTTGTTTTCTTGTAATAGTTAACAAACTATGCTCTCCTTTATATGAAATGCTTTCTGCACTAAATTCTTCGCCTTCTATATACTCTTCTAATATAGCCCTTTTTTCAAATGAATCATTTATTGCATTTTCTATTGCAATTTTTATTTTATCTATATCCTTTAAGTTTTCTATTTTGGTAATAGATCTACTTCCTGATCTATCTGTTGGTTTCACTATTATAGGAAACTGTAACTTTTCAATTTCTACTATATTTTCACTATTTGTTACTTCTATAAAATTAGGAACAGCTACACCATACTTTTTAAAAGCTTTCCTCATTTCATATTTGTTTGTAGATATTTTTGTACACTCTAAACTGTTTCCGACAAGTCCAAGTTTATCTGCTAAATAATTTACAGTTAATGTAGCTAAATCAGATGCTACAGAAACTATAGCATCTGGTTTTATTTCTTTACATTTTTCTAATATTTGTTCTTTTTCTATTATACTAATTGGATAAAAGAAATCTGCATATTCTGCTCCAACCGCTCCATCTGCCCATGCAAATACATGAACTTCATATCCTAATTTTTTAGCCTTTTTAATTAATGGCATCTGAAAATTATTTGCACCTATTACTACGATTTTTTTCATTTATATCCCTTCTTAAGTATTATTTTTATAAAAATCTTTTATTTTATTTATAACTATATCTTGATCAGATTTTGTTAATCCATAATACATTGGTAATCTAACTAGTTTGTCACTTTCTGCAGTTGTATATTTATCTTCTCCATAAAAAACACCAAATTTTTTGCCTGCTGGCGCATTATGTAATGGTATATAATGAAAAACTGCTTGTACACCATTTTGTTTTAAATATTTTAATAATTCTGTTCTTTCTTCTAAACTTTTAGTTTTTATATAAAACATATGAGCATTGTGTTTACTATATTCAGGAACAAATTCTATTTTTATTAATCCATTTTTTTCTAAATCTTTTAAATTTTCTTTGTAGTAATTCCAAGAAGATAATCTTTCATTATTTATTGCTTCAGCTTTTTCTAGTTGTGGATATAAATATGCACAATTAAGTTCACTAGGTAAATATGATGAACCATAATCAACCCATGTATATTTATCAATTTCCCCTCTAAAAAATTTACTTCTATTTGTTCCTTTTTCTCTTATTATTTCTGCTCTTTCTATTAATTCTGGGTCATTTATTACTAAAGCTCCACCTTCGCCCATACTATAATTTTTAGTTTCATGGAAACTATAACATCCCAAATCTCCTATTGTTCCAAGATATTTATCTTTGTATTTTGCCATAAATCCTTGTGCAGCATCTTCTACAACTTTTAGGTTATGTTTTTTTGCAATTTCCATTATTTTATCCATATCTGGTGAAATTCCAGCATAGTGAACTACTGCTATTGCTTTAGTTTTATCAGTGATTGCTTCTTCTATTTTATCTTCATCTATATTCATTGTTTTAGGATTTACATCTACAAAAACAACTTTTGCTCCAACCATTACAAATGCGTCTGCTGTTGAAACAAATGTATATGAGGGCATTATAACCTCATCACCTTGTTTTATATTTAACAATATTGCAGCCATCTCTAATGCAGATGTACAAGATGTTGTTAATAAAACTTTTGGTACATTAAATTTTTTTTCCATCCACTCACTACATTTTCTTGTAAATTCTCCATCACCACATATTTTTCTATTCTCTACTGCTTGTTTTATGCAATCTATTGATTCATCTAAAGAAATTGGCACATTAAATCCTACCATATTCATTACCCCTTAACTTCTTATTTATATGCAGGTATTACATAATTAAATAATGCCTTTAATGTTATTACAATTAATAACATTATTAATAGAACAATAATAATTCTTCTAATATTTTTATTTTTTACAAATTTATCTAAAATTCCTTTTATACCACTTACAACAAAATATGTAAAAGGAACTATAATTCCTACTATATATCTTCCCTGTGGTTGAAAATCACTCATATATGAATAAATAATGCTTAATAATATTGGTATAATTATTGATAATACAAATATATAATTTAAAATATATTTATTTTTATCTTTTTTATTATATATAAATAATTTCTTGAACATTATTATACACCCAATTGCTGAAATTAACCATACAAAAAAATAAATATTATAAATTTTATATGACATTACAATTGAATTATATCCAAAAATACCAATAAAGCTTCTCACTGTTGTACCTAGCCAACTATATTTAAATATCATATTAAATATACCTATATTTTGCTTTTGTAAAGTTAATCTTTTAGATGGTTTATATCCATCTAAAGCATATTTATCTCCATATTCGTTTTGAGTTTGAACTCCTAAAAAATCTCCATTATATATTACTGCATTTCTTATAAACCACCATCCAGCTATTAAGAATGCACAAATAGCTACTATTAATACTTTTTGAATAATATCTTTTAATTTCATTTTGTTAGATATTACAGAAACTAAACAAAGTATTACACTGCATAATATATATCCATATGCATTAAAATATGTAAGTGCACAAAATCCCAGCGTAATTCCTAATAGTATACAATGTTTATTTTTCCAATTACTTTCTAATCCTAAAATCCATAAATAAATAATTATTGTAGTCGCAAGTAATGCAGTAGAATCATTATTTATATATGAAGCTAAAAATGGCATAATTGGTTGAAATGCAATAAATGCAACAAATAAATATTTATAAATACCCTTAAATAATTTTTCAGATATTTTCATTGCAAAATATATCACAGCTGTCATACTTATTGTACTAACAAGCCTTGCTGCTACCACTAGTGCAAATTCGTTTGTTGTAAATACTGCCATTATTTTCATAAAAACAGCACCAATCATATATGTAATAATTGGTTGAAATGCATATGATATCCCCCACATTTCATTTCTAATTGCTTCATCTCCACCATGTGGTATTGTATTATTTTCATAAATGTACTTACATATATCCCATTTCATAAATTCATCTGGACAAGAATTATATGGTTGTGAAACAGTCCAAATTAAATAGTATGTAAATATACAAATTAAAAATATAGTTTTTAATAGAGTTTTATGTTTTTTACACATATCTAAAACTTTATTCATTTTCAGATTTATCCCCTTTTTCTATAATGTATGGAGGTCGATTTCTTGCCGCATCATATGTTCTCCATAAATATTCTCCTAATATTCCAATTGAAAGCATTATTATTCCAAATCCCATAAGCATAATCATTATTATTGAAGTATATCCTTCAACATCTATTATTCCTGTCATTCTTTTATAAACTATTACTATTAATAAAATTATTGCTATGAGAAAACTTAAAAATCCAGCTATTGTTATTAATTTTATTGGAAAATATGAAAAACTTAATAATGAATCATAAACCAATTTTATTTTTTTAGATAGTGTCCATCTTGACTTTCCTATTTCTCTTTTTTTTCTTACATATGGAACAGTAGCAGTTTCAAATCCTGCCCATAAAATTTGACTCATTAAAGATGTATTGCTTTCTTGCATTTTTACTACTACATCTATAACTTGTCTATCTATTAAAAATGTATCAAATCCGCCTTTTGGCATATTGTGAAGTGCTAA
Source organism: uncultured Clostridia bacterium (assembly GCA_934133175.1). Lineage (GTDB taxonomy): Bacteria > Bacillota > Clostridia > TANB77 > CAG-508 > CAG-269. The sequence continues at coordinate 14,197 of CAKPAX010000026.1, forward strand.
TTTTCTCATTAAAAATGCATATAAATTCGAAAATGCTTTTTGAGTTACTGGTTCTTCTCTATCTGCTCTAACTGCTAAAACTACTTTATTTCCTTCTTTATATTTTTTTATCATTTCTAATATTACTTCTGAAGGTTCTTGTAAATCTGCAGCTTTCCTTACAGCACAATCTCCAGCACACTGTGATAAACCAGCTAATAATGCTGAATGTTCCCCAAAATTTCTTGATAATTTTACTAATTTTATATTTTTATCTACTTTCGCTAAATCTTTCATAACTTCATAAGATTTATCTTTTGATCCATCATCAACAAATATTAATTCATATTCTGTATCTAATTTTGTAAGTACTTTTTCTTTTAAATCTGCATATAATGGCAATAAATTGTCTTGATTATAATATACAGGTACTATTATTGAAATTTTTTTCATTTTTTCCCCTCTTTTTCTTCTTTTACAGTACATTTTATTTTCAAGAGCATTGTAACACAACAAAATACATAAGTCAATTTATACAAAAAAAGAAGCTCAAATTTATTTTTGAACTTCTTTTTTTATTATTCAGCGTCTTTAGCTTCTTCTTTTTTTTCTTCTATTGGTGCTACAACTTCTTTTGTAGCTGGTGCTTCAGTTTCAACTGTTTCAACAACTTCTTCAGCTGGTTCTTCTACTAAATCTTCTTTAACAACTATTTCTTTGTCTTCAATTCTTGCTCCTACTAATTCTTTAGTTTTAGCAGCTTTACCAACTCTGTCTCTTAGATAGTATAATTTAGCTCTTCTAGCTTTACCAACTCTTACTAATTCTACTTTTTCTACTAATGGTGAGTGAATTAAGAATGTTTTTTCAACACCAACACCATAAGATGTTTTTCTTACAGTAAATGTTTCGTTTAATCCTCCACCTTGTTTTTTAATTATAATTCCTTCAAATACTTGAATTCTTTCTTTGTTTCCTTCTTTTATTCTTACATGAACTTTAACAGTATTACCAACTTTTAATTCTGGTATTTTATTTTTTAGTTGTTCATGTTCAATAGATTTTATTATATCCATTTTAGAATATCCTCCTTCTTTTATTATTGAGCGGTGCTACTTAAAGCACTTCATTTTTGATTTTATTTAATATTGCCTTATCTTCTTCAGACAATTCTATTTTTTCCAAAAGTTCTGGTCTTTTTAGAAAAGTATTTTTTAAAGATTGATATTTTCGCCAATCTTCAATATTCTTATGATGTCCTGAAATTAATACATCTGGAACCTTTTCATTTTCGAAAAGTTCTGGTCTTGTATATTGTGGATATTCAAGTAATCCATTAGAAAAAGATTCTTCTTCAATTGATTCTTTATTTATAATTCCGTCAATATATCTACTTACAGAATCTATAAGTACCATTGCTGGAATCTCTCCACCTGTTAATACATAATTACCTATTGAAATTTCTTCATCAACAATTTTATCAATTGCTCTTTGATCAATTCCCTCATAATGTCCACATAAAATTATTAAATGTTGTTCTTTGCTTAAATTTTCTACCACTTGCTGATTCAAAACTTTTCCTTGTGGTGACATATATATAACTTTAGCGTTTTTCTTTTCTTTTATAGAATTGTAACTATCTAAAACTACATCAGGTCTTATTACCATACCTGCTCCGCCACCATATGGAGTATCATCTACTTTTTTGTGTTTATCTTTTGAAAAATCTCTAATATTTATTAAATTAATATCTATTAGTTCTTTCTCTTGTGCTCTTCCTAAAATGCTTTCTTTTACAGGTGTAAACATTTCTGGAAAAAGAGTCAAAACATCAAATTTCATTTTTTCCTCCATTATAATAATCCATTTATTATATGTACAATTATTTTTCTATTTTCTATATTTATTTCTTTTATGACATCTTTTATAGCTGGAAGCAAAATTTGCTTTCCTAATTCATTTTTTACAACATATATATCATTACTACCTGTATTATAAATATCTTCTAATTTTCCAAGTAATTCATCTTCATCTGTATAAACATCTAATCCTAATAAATCTACTATATAATAAGTACCTTCATCTAGATCTTTTTCATCTTTTCTATTTACTAAAATATAGCTATTTCTTAAACTTTCAGCATCTTCAACTTTATCAATACCTTTAAATTTAATAAGCACCATATTTTTATGATATTTAACCTCTTCAATTTCAAGTTCATACTTTTGAGATTTGTTTTTAATATATACTTTTTTTAAATCATCAAATCTGTTAATATTATCAGTAAATGGATTTACTTTTACAAATCCTTTTATTCCAAATGTATTAACTATTTGACCAATTTCTAAAAATTCTTGCATAAATTACTCCAACTATCCTATAAATTCAATTGATACTTTCTTTTGTTCTTTGCTTGCTACTGCTTTTAATACTGTTCTTATTGATTTAGCAAGTCTACCTTGTTTTCCTATTATTTTGCCCATGTCTTCTTCAGCAACTCTTACTTCAAATATAATAGACTTTTCTCCATCAAGTTCTTTTATTTCTACTGAATCTTTATTATCTACTAAATTTAATATAATTGTTTCTAGAATTTCTTTCATTGTCTTTCCTCCACTCTATCTTATATGATAAGTGCATTTAGAAAATACTATTTTGCTTGTTCAATTAAAGCTTTAACAGTATCTGTTGGCTTAGCACCATTTTTTATCCATTTTTCTACTTTTTCTTTATCTAAAACTATTGTAGATGGGTTTGTCATTGGATCATATGTACCAATTTGTTCAACTATTTTACCATCTCTTGGAGATCTAGAATCAGCAACTACTATATGATAAAAAGGAGCTTTTTTCTTTCCTTCTCTTTGTAATCTTATTTTTACCATTTTATTCACCTCCCTAAACTATACTATCTATATTTTTAAAATTAATAACAATTTATATTTTAAAGTTTTTTAAATCATCTGGGTTCATGCCTTTCATTAACTTTTTCATAGTTCCTTTATTTTGCATTTGTTTCATCATTTTTTGTGTCATTTCAAATGATTTTATAAACTTATTAACATCTTGTACTGTTGTTCCACTACCTTTTGCAATTCTTTGTCTTCTACTTGCATTTAATAATTTTGTATTTCTTTTTTCTTTAGTAGTCATAGAACATATCATTGCTTCTATTTTTACAAATTCTTTATCATCAACTTTTAAATCTTTTATTTGACTCATACCTGGAATCATTTTTAATAATGATGAAAATGATCCCATTTTCTTTACTTGTCTTAATTGTGCTAAATAATCATCTAAATCTAGTTCTTTTTTTCTTAGTTGTTTTTCTAATTTTTCTGCTTCTTCTAAATCAAATGCTTCTTCAGCTTTTTCTATAACAGAAAGCATATCTCCCATTCCAAGTATTCTTGATGTCATTCTATCTGGGTGAAATACTTCTATGTCACTTAATTTTTCTCCTGTTGCTGCAAATTTAATTGGTCTACCTGTTACTTTTTTTACAGATAATGCAGCACCACCACGAGTGTCACCATCCAATTTTGTAAGTACTATTCCATCTATTCCTAAATTGTCATTAAAACTTTGTGCAACATTTACTGCATCTTGACCTGTCATAGAATCTACTACAAGTAAAATTTCATGTGGTTTAATATTTGCTTTTAGATTTCTAAGTTCTTGCATTAACTCTTCATCAATATGAAGTCTACCTGCTGTATCTATTATAATTACATCATTTAGTTTTGACATTGCAACATTTACTGCTTGTTTTGCTATATGAACAACATCTTTTGATTGTTCATTTGCAAAAACTGGTATATTAAGTTGTGCTCCTACTACTTGCAATTGTTTTATAGCTGCTGGTCTGTAAACATCACAAGCAACTAATAATGGCTTTTTACCTTGTTTTCTTATTAAATTAGCAAGTTTTCCAGCTGTAGTAGTTTTACCAGAACCTTGTAAACCAACAAGCATTATTATTGTTGGAGGGTTTGGTGTAAAATTAATTTTACTTTCTGTTCCTCCTAATAATTCTATCATTTCATCTTTAACTATCTTTACTACTTGTTGTCCTGGCGTTAAAGATTTTAGTACTTCTTCTCCTAAAGCTTTTTCTTGTATAGTAGATATAAATTCTTTTACTATTTTGTAATTTACATCTGCCTCTAAAAGTGCAAGTTTTACTTCTCTTAACATTTCTTTTAAGTCTGATTCTGTAATTCTTGACTTTCCTCTAATTTTTCTTGTTATTTCTTGTAATCTAGAAGATAATCCTTCAAAAGCCATAAGTTTTCTCCTTTTTTAAACTAAACAATTTAATTCTTTTTTTATACTGTCTAATATGTGTTCTATTTTTTTGTCTGATGAATTTTTTTGTATTTTAGTAAGTTCTTCCAATACTGATTGGATTTTTTGTTCTTGTGTTAGTGTCTTTTTCATAAACAGTAACTTTTCTTCATATTCGAAAAGTTTTTTCTCTCCCTTCTTTATTATGTCTCTAACAGCTTGTCTTGTAATATTATTATTTTCTGCTATTTCTGATAGAGAATAATCATTATTATAGTAGTCATTTAAAAATTCAAATTGTTTTTCAGTTAAAAGTTTGCCATACAACTGGCATAACATACTTATTTCAACTTTTTTTTCCATTCTACTACCTCTTTAATTTGTAATGCTAATATACTTTACACCTTTTTTCTTTATTTGTCAAGGGTTTTGACTAAAAAAACGTTAAATTCACTAAAAATTTAACGTTTTTTATTATTATTTACTTAATTTTTTTATTTCACTTTCTGTTAAACCTGTTGCTTCTTCTATTTTTTGTAATTCCATTCCCATTTTTATTAATTTCTTGGCTATTTCAATTTTATTTTCTTTTATTCCTTCTTTTTTTCCCTCTTTTAATC
>CAKPAX010000027.1 GCA_934133175.1 uncultured Clostridia bacterium
CGCTTTCCTCAAATTTACCTATTTAAGATTTCTTTTTAATGATTACAATTTTGCTTCGCTCAATTGCATCTTTAATCCGCTTTCCTCAAATTTACCTATTTAAGATTTCTTTTTAATGATTGCAATTTCGCTTCGCTCAATTGCATCTTTAATCCGTAAACCTCAAATGTCTACTAGACATTTTCGGTAACGGCTTAAAGAACTTTAGGGATTTTGAACATATTTTGTTCTGGGTTTATTGCGTTTTTTAGTAATGCTTCGTTGTCTTCAAATATTTTTATTTCGTCTTTTCTAAATACGTTTTTTGCTTCGTTTGCTCCTACTGTTATGTCTAATCCTTCTACTGGAGCATTGTTTACTATGTTTGCAAAGTTTAATATATCTTGTAAATTTGTTTGATATTTTTCAATCTCGTTTTCTTCTAAATTTAGATGTGCTAAATTTGCTATGTGTAAAATTTCTTCTTTACTTACTTGCATGTAATCATCTCCTTATTCAATTTGCGTCTTATTATATACTTTTTTTAGTAAAAAAACAAGTAATATACATTAAAAAATACATCATAATATGATTATAATGTATTTTTTATTCTTTTTCTTTTTATTATTTTATTTTGATTTTGATACTTTTTCTTTTACAATTCCACTTTTATAGGCTTCTAGTAATTTTTCTAAATCTTCAATTTGTTCTCTTAATTCTTTTCCTATATCAGTATCACTTATTCTTTTTCTTTCTACCTTTTCTACTATTCTTGTAAATGAATGCAAATCTGTTTCTTTAATTATTGCATCTTCTGTTGAAGTAAATGGTTCATGTTCTACTAATGTTAATCCATAAGAACTATATATCAAAGTATACCCTGCTATTCCTGTTACTTTTTGATAAGATTTTGATAATCCTCCATCTATTATTAATAATTTTCCATTTGCTTTTATTGGGCTCTCACCTTTTCCTAATTTTACTGGTACATGACCTGATATTATATGACCATTCTCTTTGTTAATTCCAAACTCTTCTAATATCTTTATACATTGATCTTCATTTTGTGAAAGTTCATAAAATGCATTTTTTCTTTCTTCTTTTAAAGACTTATCATCCAAAAAATATCTTTCAAATGTTTTCATTGCATTCTTACAAAAGATTGGTGAATTTGCGCCACACCATAAATACCATAAATAATCTTCACCATATTTTCTGTCCTCTGAATTTTTATCTGCAAAATAACCTTGTCTTGCAATTCTTTCTATATAATCTAAATATTTCTTTCCTTTAAGGTGTTCACCTTTTATTGTTCCAGATATAAAATTCCCTTCTAAATCCATTGGTATACAACCATGTATTAACAAATTATCATTGTACACTTTATATATATTACCTTTTGCATATAAAAATTTTATATGTTCTTGTAATTTTTCACTATTTTCAAATCCTTTTACTAGTTTATTTACAACATTTAATTCTTTTTCTGTTAATTTATATGGATCTTTAGGATCTATTGTTGGAAAATATGTATCTTTTAACTTATACTTTTTACCACCTAATTCTATTTCATATGTATCATAATTTATTTTGTCTAACAATAATCTCTCTTCCATATCAAATTCTGGATTTCTTTTTATCACTTCTGCCTCTAGCTTAAATTGAATTATAGCAACTGCTTTTTGTATTTTTGTTAATAAATCAATATCTGTTTTATTTTCAATTTTCTCTGAATTCTGTGGTTTAAATATATCTCCATTTTCTTTTGAATATTCCTCCATTGCAAATTCTGTTAATGGTCTTATATTAATTCCATATCCATCTTCTAATATATCTAAATTATTATATCTAGCACAAATTCTTAAAACATTAAATACACATGCAGGACTACCACTTGCTGCTCCCATCCATATAATATCATGATTTCCCCATTGTATATCTATTGAATGATATTTCATTAATTCATCTATTATAATATGTGGTCCAGGACCTCTATCATATATATCTCCTATTATATGTAAATGGTCAACAGCTAATCTTTGAATTAATTTTGATATTGCAATTATAAATGCATCTGCTCTGTCTAAATCTATTATTGTATTAATTATTTGGTTATAATAATATTCTTTGTTATATGAATTATCATTTGCATGTAATAATTCATCTATGATATATTCATAATCTTTTGGCATAGCTTTCCTTACTTTAGATCTACTATATTTAGAAGCAACTACTTTACATATTTCTATTAGTCTATATAAAGTTATTTTATAATATTCATTTAAATCTCTTGTTTCTTTTTTTATTAATGCTAATTTTTCTTCTGGATAATATATTAATGTTGCCAATTTTCTTTTTTCTTTACTTGTCATACATGTATCAAATGTTTCATCAATTTTAGTTTTTATAACTCCTGAAGCATTTTTCAATATATGTAAAAATGATTCATATTCACCATGTAAGTCACTCAAAAAATGTTCTGTTCCTTTGGGTAAATTTAATATTGCTTTTAAATTTATTATTTCTGTACACACATGTTGTATTGTAGGAAATTTTTCTGATAACAAGTTTAAATATTTTAATTCTTCTTCATTATAATTTATCATTTTATTCCTCCTAATAATTAATTGTTTTTGTATTATATATTATTATATTTATTTTTGCAATAATTATTAATTTACTAATAAATTTTTACAATTGACCAAACGGTTTGAATTCAAGTTTTTCTTGACATTCAAGCCTAATAGGAATATACTTTACATATATATAAAAAGGAGGCTAAACACATGAATAACTTAATTGAAATTAGATGGCATGGTAGAGGTGGTCAAGGTGCAAAAACAGCTTCACTATTACTTGCTGACGCTGCTTTTAATACTGGTAAATATATTCAAGGTTTTCCTGAATATGGTCCAGAAAGAATGGGAGCACCAATTACTGCTTATAACCGTATTAGTGATACACCTATAACAATTCATAGTAATATATATGAACCAGATTATGTTGTAGTTGTTGATGATACTTTGTTAGAATCTGTTGATGTAACATCTGGTTTAAAAGAAGATGGTGCAATTGTTATTAATACAACAAAATCAGCAGAATATTTAAGAAAAGCTTTAAAAGGATATAAAGGTAATATATATACAATTGATGCAAGAAAAGTATCTATGGAAACATTAGGAAAATACTTCCCTAATACTCCTATGCTTGCTGCAATAGTTAAAGTAAGCAAAGTTATGACAGATGAAGAACTTTTAGCAGATATGCAAAGTTCATTTAAACACAAATTTGCTAAAAAACCAGAAGTAATAGAAGGAAATATGAAAGCTTTAGAACTTGCATTAAAAGAAGTTAAAAAGATATAGAAAGGATGATAAATATGACTGAAATTAATAAAAACACACCAATTGATAAATTAACCATAGCTGGAAATATTTATGAATCTGGAAATGCAAGAGAATTTAAAACTGGTGATTGGAGAAGTTTACGTCCAATTTTTCACGAAGAAAAATGTAAACAATGTGGACTTTGTTTTCCTGTTTGTCCAGAAAATTCTATTCCTGTTTGTAAAGAAACTTTAAAAAGAACAGATTTTGATTTAGACTTTTGCAAAGGATGTGGAGTTTGTGCTAAAGTTTGTCCTTTTAACGCAATAGAAATGGTTGACGAAAGTGAAGAATAATTAATATAGAAAGGTTTTGATAAAATGAGTATAAGAGAACGTTTAAGTGGTAACGAAGCTGCTGCTATAGCAATGAAACAAATAAACCCAGACGTTGTTGCTGCATTCCCTATAACACCATCTACAGAAATACCACAATATTTTTCTACATTTGTTGCAAATGGTACAGTAGATACAGAATTTGTTGCAGTGGAAAGTGAACATAGTGCAATGAGTGCATGTATTGGTGCAGAAGCTGCTGGTTCTAGAGCAATGACAGCAACATCTGCTAATGGTTTGTCTTTAATGTGGGAAATGATTTATATAGCATCTAGTTTAAGATTACCTATTGTAATGTCATTAGTTAATAGAGCTGTATCTGGCCCTCTTAACATACATAATGATCATTCAGATGCAATGGGAGTTAGAGATGCAGGATGGATAATGCTATTTTCTGAAAATAATCAAGAAGCTTATGACAATTTAGTTATGGCTCATAGAATTGCAGAAAATAAAGATGTTTTATTACCTTTAATGGTTTGTCAAGATGGTTTTATAACATCACATTCAATAGAAAACATTGAATTAATAGAAGATGAAAAAGTAAAAGAATTTGTTGGTTCATATAAACCAGAACATTATTTATTAAATAAAAAAGAACCAATGGCAATTGGTCCATTAGATTTACAAGCTTATTTATTTGAACATAAGGTTCAACAAGCAGAAGCTATGAAAAATGCAAAAAAAGTTATTGAAGAAGTTTCAAAAGACTTCGAAAAAATGACTGGTAGAAAATATTCTTTCTTTGAGGAATATAAATTAGATGATGCAGAAATAGCAATTGTTTGTATGAACTCAACAGCAGGAACTACAAAATTTGTAGTAGATAATTTAAGAAAACAAGGTATTAAAGCTGGTCTTTTAAAAATACGTGTTTTCAGACCATTCCCTGCTGAAGAAGTTGCTAAAGCTTTATCACATTTAAAAGCTGTTGCTGTTTTGGATAAAGCAGATTCATTAAATGCAGCTGGTGGAGCATTATTTGAAGATGTAGTATCTGGCATGTATGTAAATAAATCTCAAGTACCAGTAGTAAATTACATTTATGGTATTGGTGGACGTGATACAACAGCCGACCAATTAGAATCTGTATTTAATGATTTAACAAAAATCGCAAAAACTGGAAATATAGATAATCCTTATAGATATTTAGGGTTAAAAAGATAATAAGAAAGGAATTGATATAAATGGCATACAATTTAAAAGAAATTATAGCTAATAAACCTTCAAGATTTACAGAAGGACATAGAATGTGTGCTGGTTGTGGTGCTCCTCCTATTGCTAGAATGGTTTTAAGAGCTTTAAAAGAAGAAGATCATGCAGTAATTTGTGGTGCAACAGGTTGTATGGAAGTTTCTACTTTTATATATCCTTATACTGCTTGGACTGATTCATTTATACATACAGCATTTGAGTGTGCTGCTGCAACAGAATCAGGAGTTGAAGCTGCTTACAAATCTTTAAAAAGACAAGGAAAGTTACCTGAAAATGAAAATACAAAATTCATTGCATTTGGTGGAGATGGTGGAACTTATGATATAGGTCTTCAAAGTCTTTCTGGTGCAATGGAAAGAGGACATGACATTACTTATGTTTGCTATGATAATGGTGCATATATGAATACTGGTATTCAACGTTCATCTGCAACACCAAAATTCGCAGATACAACTACATCACCAGCAGGAAAAGTTTTACCAGGAAAAATGCAATCAAGAAAAGATTTAGCACAAATTATGGTTGCACATCATTTACCATATGTAGCTCAAACAATAGGAATAAATAATTTTAAAGATTTATATGAAAAATCTGAAAAAGCAATTTATACAGAAGGTCCAACATTTTTAAATGTTTTATCTCCTTGTCCTAGAGGTTGGGGATATCCTACTGATGAATTAATGACAATAAATAAACTTGCAGTAGAAACTTGTTATTGGCCTTTATATGAAGTCGTTAATGGAAAATATAAGATAACATATAAACCTGCAAAAAAACTTCCAATTGAAGAATTCTTAAGACCTCAAAAAAGATTTAAACATATGTTTAAACCTGGAAATGAATGGATGATAGAAGAATTTCAAAAAGAAGTTGATACTAGATGGCAAGAATTATTAGATTTAGAAGAAATGACTAATAAAGAATAATATGCATAAAAATAAACGAGAGTTAATCTCTCGTTTATTTTTATCTTTTACAATATTTTTCTTTTAGTTTACATTTTTTCAATCTCAATAACTGAGATCTCATAAGCAGTTCTTAATTCTGGCTTATCTTCAATTACTTTTAAATATTCTCTGCTCTGTATTCGAGCCTTTGTCTTAACCTTATCTCCTATACAGAATTCTTTTGACATATTTTCAGCAGTATCTCCCCATGCTATACAAGGAAAGTAATATGTTTTTATTTTAGCATTTACTGCTAAAAAGAAATCACATATTTTCCTACCATTTGGAGTCAATCTTAAAAATGTTTTTTTACAAATCCATCCTTCTAAAAAAATTAAATTGTCTCCAATTCTATACAAATCTCCTTCATACAGGTTCATTTGGGAAATCAAAACATATAAATCTAATTTACTCTTCCCATCGCCTCTTACATTTCTAGATCTAAAAGAACCTTTTATTCCAGCTCTTTTTCCAGCAGATTTAGTATCTTTTAATGTATATTCAGACACTATAACCTGAAGAATGTCATCAGTTCCGCTGGCCCGCTGAATTCTAATGTAATTCTTATAAAACTTTTCATTGAATACACTATGACTGTATTCAAAATCCTTGTCAAATACTCCATTTAAATAGAGTTCATTTAGACTCACTTCTCTATTTGTCATATATTTCCTCCTGTGTTTTTTATATTGTAAAAGATATTATTGTTAATATACAATAAAGCATATTAAAAATAAAGAAATTACATCTTTATTTATATATAAACAATATAATTAATTATATCATTTTCAAGCCATTATGTAAAGTTTTGTGGATTTTATATAACATAAAAAAGAGAAGATTTCTCTTCTCTAAATTTACTAATCTTCACTTACTGGTGCTCCAACTGGACAAACACCTTCACAAGTCCCACAACTTATACATGCTGCACCATCTATTACGAATTTATCATCGCCTTGTGATATACATCCTACTGGACAATTTGCAGCACAAGCTCCACAACATATACATGCTTCTGTTATTTTATATGCCATTATTATTCACCTCCTAGTATGTTAATCATTTTTCTTATCTTCTTTTTCTAATTCTTCCAATTCTTCAAGCTCTTTTTTATGTTCAATTTCTTCTTTATCTATATTTTCTCTTGCAACATCTTTAATTATTTTTATGTCTTTATTGTCATATTTTTTATAAAAATATCCTTCTCCATCTTTAAATTTAACTTTAATTTTTTCTTTTAAAGTTTCAACTCCATCTACTTCCCCAGTTCCATCAATTGTTTTTACAATAGCACCAATATTGGGTAATCTTTTTAATTTATCTTCGTAAACTTCTTGTTCATATTTTAAACAACACATTAATCTTCCACAATTTCCAGATATTTTTGATGGATTTAAAGATATATTTTGTTCTTTTGCCATTTTAATTGAAACAGTTTCAAAATCTCTTAAAAAAGAACAACAGCAAAGTTCCCTTCCACAAACTCCATTACCACCTATCCTTTTAACTTCATCTCTTACTCCTATTTGTCTTAGTTCTATTCTTGTTTTGTATATAGCAGCTAAATCTTTTACTAATTCTCTAAAATCAATTCTTCCATCTGCTGTAAAATAAAATAATATTTTACTATTATCAAATTTATATTCAACTTCTGTTAAAGTCATATCTAGTTTATGTTCTTTAATTTTCTTTTGGCACATTTCAAATGCCTCTTTTTCCTTTTTCTTGCATTCTTCATAATGTTTTTTATCTTTTTCTGTTGCTTTTCTTATAACCTTTTTTAATGGTTCTTTTACTTTTTCATTTTCTATATATCTGTTAGCTATTAAAACTTCTCCAAATTCATCTCCTTGTGCCGTTTCTACAATTACTTGATCTCGTTTTTCTAATTTTATATCTTGTGGATCAAAAAAATAAATTTTTCCTAATCTCTTAAATCTAACTCCTACTATATTTTTCATTTATTTCCTCCCATATGCTAAACAACATATTATCAATGCTCATATCATAATTACTATTGGCTTTTAATCTTTTTTTAGTATCTTCAACTACCTCAATACATTTTATGTATTTTATATTTTGTTTACTTAAACTAAGTAAAATGACATTTATATATTCTAGAATTTCTTCTATTTCGTCTTTAGATTTATATAAAATTTCTGAACAAGCAATAATATCAACAATATCATTACTTGTCATATTTTTCATAATTTTTTCAATATTTCCATATACTTCTAACTTATCTTTTAACCTTATTGCTTTTCCTATGCTACCTTGAAAAATATTAATTATATTTTCATTTATATTATTTATTCCAATAATATTTGTAGCATATTCTTTCAATTCTTTATTTTCAATTTTATCAAAATGAATTATAGTACATCTTGATTTTATTGTACTCAAAAGGTTATTATCATTACTTACTATTAAAATTATTGTAATATATTCTGGTGGTTCTTCTAGTGTTTTTAATAAACAATTTTGTGCTTCTACCGTCATTTTTTGTGCATCATTTATAATATATACTTTTTTGTTTGATATTATAGGTTTTTCTATAACTTTTGACTGCATTTGTCTAATTTGTTCTATTTTTATATTATTTCCTTCTGGTTCTATAAATATAAAATCTGGATTGTTATTAGAATTAAATTCTATACATGACTTACATTTATTACAGTACTTTTTTTCATCTAAACACATTATCATTTTTGCAAACTCTTTAGCTATTAATCTTTTTCCTATTCCTTCTATTCCATCAAAAATATAACTATGTGACACATTTTTTAATTCTACTGTTCTTGTTAAAGCATTTTTTATATTGTTATTTCCTACTATATTTTCAAACATTTATATCTCCTAAGTTCTAATCCACTTTTCCGAACAAATTTAATGGCCAAAACCTTATAAATACTTTGCTTTCTATTTTTTCTAATGGTATACATCCAAAAGCTCTACAATCTGTACTTTGTGATCTATTATCTCCCATTGCAAATACGCAATTTTCTGGCACAACAAAATCTGAAAGTTCACCCTTTGTTAAATCTGTAATTATTCCTGGTTGCAAATAGTCCTCTTTAAATTCATCCCCATTTATATAAACTTTTCCATCTTTAATTTTCACATGTTCTCCTGGAAGTGCTATTACCCTTTTTATATAACTCGTTTTATTTATTTCTAACACATAATAAACAAATTTACTAAATATTCCTGTTGGTTCATTTTCATATTTTGCAATTATATCATTTGATTCTATTTGGTCTTCTGTCAAATAAATTTCACTTGGTGCTTCAAATGTAATTATATCTCCTCTTTGTGGCATTTTCTTCCAAGTTCTATCCCATCTATTTAACCATAATCTTTGATTTTCTTTTAAAGTTGGATACATTGAAGGCTGTTTTACTATTGTAGGTGTTCCTATAAAATATCTTACTAATAATGCTAACACTACTGCAATTACTATGCAATATACCCATTCTAATATTTCTTTTGTTTTTGGATTAATCTCTACTTTCAACTTTATTCCTCCTTGGTTTTTATACTGTTACATTATATATCAAAAACATTGATTTATCAATATAAAAATAAGAATTTCTTAGTGATTTTCCTATAGAAATTCTTATTTATTCATATTTAATTTTCTTATTCGTCTAGTATCGTATAATTTCCGTTATCTTCTTGTTGCAATTTAACATTTGCATTTAAACATACTACTGGACGAAAGCCAATATATTTATTTGTGTATGAATCATTAGAAATACTTCCATCTGAATGTGCAAACATCACTCCATCCTCTCCAGCATCCGATGGAGTTGCAATCCACATAGCTAAAGCATTTGTCGTAGGCAAGACATATGTTGTATCTGCAACATTTAACATATCTATTATATAATATTCAAAATTAGCCCCATTATCTTTGCTTATTTTATATCCAACCTCACTTGTTGCTTCTGCCTTATAATTTGTTCCATATTTTTGATTATATGAGGAAAATAACATTTCTAATGTTGGGCCTCCAATTACAAATTCAGCTTTATTATTTGTATCTTCAAAATTGCTCCAAGCTGTTATATCTAACATATATGCCGTTACCTTCATATTATTTGCTATGCTTGAATACTTATTAATATTAAAGTAATCATTATTTAATGCTTTTCTTATATTATCTATTCTTGATGATGCAGTCGAATAATTATCTAATATATTTTCAAAATAAGCCGTTCTAGAATATGCTGAATCTCCTGTGTTTAATTTATTTCCTATCGTCCCTTCCTCAGTCATCCCAGATGGTAAATAATCTCTTTCGATATAGTTATCTGCAATCAAATAAATATTATCCTGACTTGCATAAAATATCTTCCATCCAACATCTGTTGATATTTTACAATTATATCCATTTACAGTCGCACCATAAAATTTTGTTTTATCAGTTGCTTCTGATATATCAAGCGCAGTTAATATTTTTTTTGTAAAGTTCTTTTCTCTATATTCCTTTATGATTTTTTCGTCTTTATAACTTTTCTCATAATTTGATTTTATCTTTGCAAACTCAGATTCTTGTGATTGAATTTTATTTGTAGCTCTTGCATATGCAGAGAAAGCCAAAATTAAGAAAAACATCAATGCAATTAAAACAAATAATGTTATTGAACCATTTTGTCCTTTAACATTAATTTTATTTTTTGTTTCGTTCTTTTTAATTTCTAGCATTTTTCCACCTCTTTTATAATTATTTAACTAATTTTCTTTTCTTTAGTTGGAACTTTTATAACAACTTCTGTTCCTTGTCCTACAACACTTTTTATATCTATACTTCCACCGTTTTTATCAAGTATTTCTTTCGCAATAGATAATCCTAATCCTGTTCCACCCATTTCTCTAGTACGAGCTTTATCTACCCTATAAAATCTTTCAAAAATTCTATTTAAATCTTCTTCTGGTATTCCTATACCATTATCAAATATTTTTATATATGCATCATTATATACAAATCCTACATAAATTTTGATTTCTCCATTATCTTTCGTATATTTAATACTATTTGTTAATATATTTAATACAACTCTCTCTATATCTGATTTATCTGCATACACTGGTGGTACATCTGCAGTAACAAAACAATTTACTGTATGATTCTTTTTTTGTATTTCTATTCCCAACTTTTCTTGACAACTTTTTACTAGTTCTCCTAAATCAAATGACTCTTTTTTCAATCTTTTTTGATTATTATCATATCTAGATAATGTAAGTAAATCTGTTACTAATTTTGCCATTCTTCTAGCTTCAGTTGCGATTACATTTAAAAACTTTTCTTGTGTTTCTTTATCATATTCTCCCTCTAATAAAGTATCTGCATATCCCATTATTGATGTTATTGGAGTTTTTAATTCATGTGACACATCTGCAACAAATTCTTTTCTCATGTTATCCAACTTTACATGTTCTGTTATATCTTGTATAACTGCTATTACACCAGCTGGTCTATCATTTTCATTTTTAAACGGTGCAAAAAAAACATTAACAAACCTCTCATTTACTTCTATTCTTTGTTCTGTCGATGTCCAATTTTCAAGATATATAATTTTTTCCATATTTATATCTAACTTAAATTTTTTAAATATATCTTCAAAATTATTATCTTCTGGTGAAATACTTAGTAATTTTTTGGCTGCTGGGTTAATTAATATTATGTTTCCATCCATATCAAATGCAATTAACCCATCTGTCATGTGAAGAAGTATTGTTTCAATTTGATTTTTTTGCTTAGAAACTTCACTTAATTTATCTTTTAATTCAGATGTCATCATATCAAATGCATTTACTAATCCATTTACTTCATTTCCATCTTTGTTTTCTGTTTTTGCTATAGAGACCTCTTCTCCTGAAGCAATTTTTTCTGCACTTTTAATTAATTTATTTATAGGATAAATTACAACTTTTGATAAGAAAATTCCCAATAAGACAGAAATTAATGCATATACTCCAACACAAATTCCAAAAACTATTTTTGTTTGGTTTGATATGTTATTAATATCATTAGTAACTTGTCCTAATGTAATTCCTTCTGATGATATTGCAGTATTAACTGAATTTAATTCATTTATAAAGAATAGCCCTAATCCTGAAATTATGGCTATTCCTATAATTGTAAATATTACTACTATTTTTATTTGTATGTTTTTAAACATTTTTATCTCCTTTATTCAAAACTTCTTTTATCTCTTTGTAAATTTTATCTTCAACATTGTCAACTGCAACCGTTAATGCTTTTTTTCCCATCTGTTCAAGTTTTGATTTGTTTAAAATAATATCTTCTATTGTATTATTTAAATTATTTTCATCTAAATCTTCATTTAAAATAATTTTTGCAGCACCAATACTTTCTAATACTTTTGCATTATATAATTGATGATTTTCGCTTACATTTGGCAATGGTATTAAAATTGAAGGTTTACCTAAATTAGAAATTTCTGTTATAGTCATTGCTCCACTTCTTGCAACAATGACATCAGATACATTCATTATTTCTTCCATATTATAAATATATGGAACAATTCTTGTATTTTCTATATTATTAATATTTATATTTTTATCTTCTAATTCTTGTTTTATAATATCATACTGCTTTGGACCTGTTGCCCAAATAATTTGATATTTTTTATTTAATTTTTCTAAGATAATTCCTGTTATTGCCTCATTTATCTTTTGAGCACCTTGACTTCCTCCAAATATTAAAACAATTGGCTTTGCCTCATTTAGTCCTACACTGCTTATTATTTTATTTTTTTCATTTATATTATATTCTTTTTTTCTTATTTTTATTGGTGTTCCTGTATAAACTATTTTTTTTGCACTTTTTATTCTTGACCTAGCATTTTCAAATGAAATTAACACTGTGTTTGCTCTTTTTGCAAGCATTTTTACAGCTTTACCTGGAAAAGCATTACTTTCATGTAATACAACTGGTATTTTATTTTTACTTGCAGCCATTACAACAGGTCCACAAATATATCCTCCAGTTCCTATTACAATGTCTGGTTTAAATTCTTTTATTATTTTATTCGCTTCCCCAATTCCTTTATATGTCTTATATAACTTTTGAAAATTTTGAATTGAAATTTCTTTACTTAATCCATATGCATCAATTGTTTTTAATTTATATCCTGCTCTTTGTACTAAATCGTTTTCTAATCCTCTTGTTGTTCCAATAAATATAATTTCTGAATTTTTTTCTTCTTGTTTTATTTTGTTTGCAATTGCAATTCCCGGATTTATATGTCCTGCAGTTCCTGCTGCTGCAATTATTACTTTCATTAGTAGCCTCCTATTTTAAATTTTTATGACTTTACACTAGCTCTTGATATATTAAGCAGTACTCCCATTTCACAGAGTAATATAAATAATGCTGTTCCTCCATAGCTAAAGAATGGTAATGGCATACCTGTTGCTGGAACTGAAGATGTAACAACTGCAATATTTAATATTACCTGAATAGCAACCATTGTTGTTATTCCAATTGCTATTAAGCTTCCAAACATATCTGGAGATTTCATTGCTATTAATACACCTCTCCAAATAAATATTGCAAATAATACTATAACCAATACACAGCCAACAAATCCTAGTTCTTCTGCTAACACAGAAAAAATAAAATCATTGTGTGGTTCTGGAATATATAAATATTTCTGCTTACTTTCTCCTAATCCTGCTCCAAAAAGTCCACCTGATCCTATTGCATATAAACTTTGGATTACCTGCCATCCTGCTCCAGTTGCATCTTTCCAAGGATCTAAGAATGTTGTTACTCTTGCTAATCTATATGGTTCTAATATTATTAATCCAATCATTCCCGGTATTCCTACTGCTCCACCAGTTGCTAGAAAATGCCAAAATTTACAACCTGCTAATATCATCATCACTGCAACAATTGTAATTATTACCATTGACGCACTAAAATGAGGTTGAAGCATTAACAACGCAATAATAGGTACAACTAATAATATATGTTTCAAAAATCCATCTTTAAATTTTCCTAATTGATCTCTATTTTTAGTAAGTATTCCTGCATAAAAAATTATCATTAAAAATTTTACTATTTCTGATGGTTGAAATGATAATGTATCTGTAATATATATCCATCTTTTGGCTTCATTTACAGTTTTTCCTACTAGCATTACCAATATTAATAATATTAATGAAATCCACCATGATTGCTTATAAAATTTCTGATAAAATCTATAATCTATTTTAGAAATCACACACATTGCTACAATTCCTAACACAGCAAATAATAATTGTTTATTAAAATACTTATAGCTATCCCCACTTTCTGAAAGTGCAGAAGGAGAACTTGCTGAAAGCACCATTATTAATCCTATTGATAATAACAATAATATTGTTATTACTAATGTATAATCTATTGGATTATTTAAAAAGCTTGAAAATTTCTTAACTTTTTTTGCCATATTCTTTCCTCCAATTAAATTGCTTTTAAACCTACAAGACACAAAACTAATGTTATTAAACTAAACACAATTACAATTTTGCTTTCTTTCCATCCAGATAATTCAAAATGATGATGTAATGGTGCCATTTTAAAAATTCTATTTCCAGTCTTTTTAAAATATGCAACCTGAATTATTACAGATAATGTTTCAAAAACCGGTATTAATGCTATTAATAATAATAATAATGGAACTTTTAAATATAATGCTAAAACAGATATTACTCCTCCTAAAAATAGTGACCCAGTATCACCCATGAAAACTTTTGCTGGATGCAAATTAAATATTAAAAAGCCTAATATTGCACCTATAACAATACTTCCAAATATTACAACCTCTTGGATATTAAACATTATCCCTATAACAGTTAAACATGTTACTATAATAGCACAAACACTTGACGCAAGCCCATCTATTCCATCTGTTAAATTAACAGCATTTGTAGTTCCTAATATAACTAAAACAGCAAATGGTATATACAAATATATTGGAATATCTATATATATTTTAAAAAATGGTATATATGTTTGTGTTCCTGTATTAGCTCCTTTTACTATTAATAAAACATAAATAACTGATATGGCTAATAAACCAAGCATTTTATATTTTGGTTTTAATCCTTCTGTATTTTTTTTATTTAACTTTTTAAAATCATCTATAAAGCCAACCATTCCAAATCCTATACTTAAGATTAGCATTGGTATTATATTATTTGCTATATCTAATTGATTATTTTTTAAATAATACAAGTATACTCCTATAACACAAATTAGAAGTGATATTATCATCATAATTCCACCCATTGTAGGAGTTCCTTGTTTTTTTAAATGTGATTGTGGTCCATCATTTCTTTCCATTTGACCTATTTTTAATTTTTTTAATAATGGTATAATTATTACTGATAATACTATTGTTACGCAAAATGATATTAGTAACATTTTTATTTCAAAATTCACTTGTATCAACCTTTCTATTTTTTACTTTTGTTATTTTCCTTATTTAATTTATCAATTATTTTCTTTATAATACTTCTTTCATCAAATGGATATTTCTTTCCATTAATTTCTTGATATAATTCATGACCTTTTCCAGCCAATACAATAATATCTTTTTTTGTTGCCATTTTTATTGCCTTTTCTATTGCTTCTGTTCTATCTACAACAACTTGGTAATTTCCTTTTGTCTTTTTTATTCCTTTTTCAATTTCTTTTATTATTTCTTCTGGTTCCTCTGTTCTAGGATTATCTGAAGTTATTATTGTATAATCTGCAATTCTTCCAGATATTTCTCCCATTATTGGTCTTTTTCCTTTGTCTCTATCTCCCCCACATCCAAATACAGAAATCACTCTTCCTCTTGTATAACTTTTTACTGCTTGTAATATACTTTCCAAACTTTCTGGTGAATGTGCATAATCTATCATTATTGGAATTTCAAATTTATTATCTACAACTTCTGATCTTCCAGGAACTCTAACCTCTAATAAAGCTTCTTTTATTGTTTCTAATGATACTCCTACCTTTTGTGCCACACAGATTGCTGCTAATGAATTGTATACACTAAATCTACCTGGAATTCCTGTTTTTACTCTCTCATTCCTATCTGTTATTTTAACTCTAAAATCAACATAAGAATTTGTAATCGTTATATCTTTAGCTAATAAATTACATGGATTATCTATACCATATGTTGTAATATCACTATTTGGAAATAATTTTGGGATTTTAGCAGCATATAAATCATCTGCATTTACTATTCCAACTTTACACATATTAAATAATTTTAATTTTGATTGGAAATAATCTTTCATATCAGTATGTTCTTTTTCACTAATATGATCTTCTGAAAAATTAGTAAATATTGCAATATCAAAATTACAACCATCAACTCTATGCAATTTTAAGCTTTGTGATGACACTTCCATAACAACATATTCCACTTTTTCTTTTGCCATTTGGAAAAATGTTTTTTGTAATTCCAAACTTTCTGGTGTTGTTCTATCACTTTCTTTTATTTTTTTACCATTAATATATGTAGCAATTGTACCTATTAAACCTACTTTTTTTCCAGCCTTTTCCAACAATTCTTTTATCATAAATGTTGTAGTAGTTTTTCCTTTGGTTCCAGTTACTCCAATTAATTTAAACTTTCTTGATGGATTATCATAAAAATTGGATGAACATATTGCTAATGCCTCTCTTGTATCTTTAGCCATTATCACTGTCACATCATTTTTAACATTTATTTTACTTAAATCACAGCCCTCTTGTATCATTACAGCTGTACATCCAGCATCTATTGCATCATTTATATAATTATGTCCATCTGTTTCAAAACCTTTTATTGCAATAAACATATAGCCTGTTTTTACTTCTTTTGAATTATTTTCTATTCCTTTTATGTCGATATCTAAATTTCCTTTAACCTTTAAATTTTCTAAGCCCAATAAAATCTTCTTTAAATCCATAGTAATCTCCTTTATTTTTGTTATATTATATAACTAAAATACTATTTTGTATAGAGTTTTTGTTATTTTTTTAGTATTCTAAATACACACAACTTTTACTATATACAGTTAATCCTGACCTTGGTATTTGATTTGTAATTATAGTATTTTCTTTATCTAAATTTTCAGTTTCATTATTTATTTTTACTTCTAATTCTTTTTCTTTTAACACTTTTTCTGCCTCTTTTATACTCATTCCTACAACTTCTGGAACTTCTACTTCTACTTTTTGTTCTATTTCTTCAGTATTTCCCTGGTTAACTTCTAAATATGGTAATATTTCACTAAATATCTGGCCCCCAACTGGTGCTGCAACACCTCCTCCTTGGTGTATTTTGTCACCACAAATGGTTCAAGTTTATTTATGCAGATATCGTTATTTTATTTTGATTATCTATAATTTCATTCAATTGATTCATAAATTTAAAATGTATAGTTATTTTTTTATTTTCATGCACTTCTATATAATCTATTAATTCCATTATAATACTTCTATCCAATTCAGTTATATTTTTATAAATCTTAAAATCTTCTATCCATTTACTGTTTCCGCTTATAATTTTATTCTGATTATTTTTTTGTTTTTGTAAATTCATTATAATTTCTTTTATCTTTTCTATATTCTGTTCATACTTTTGTTTATAATTAAAATATTCTTCTTTTGTTATATAATTATTTTTCCAATCTTCATACAATCCTCTTTTTAAATCAATTAATTTTTCCATTTCTTTATTTTTTTCTTGTTTTATATTCTCAATGTTTTCATTTACTATTTTTTTAATATTTAATTTATTTACTTCATTCAACACTTTTTCAGTATCAACAAGCAATTCTATGTGTAACTGAATAGTTTCTAATACAGCTTTCTCTAGTTTTTCCACTTTTAAAGTATGCTTTGTACATAACTTATTTGATTTTTTTCTATATGTACCACATATGTAATATTCATAAATTGTTCCACTTTTGTTTTTTATATATTTTTTATGCATTGCTCTTCCGCAATCACTACACCTTAATATTCCTGCCCATTTACTTAAATTTCCATTATTTTGTACTCTAGTATCTACTTTTCTTATATCTTGTGCCTTTGCAAATAATTCTTTATCTATAATTGGCTCATGCATATTTTCTACTGTAATCCATTCTTCCTCTGGTACTTGCTCTACTTTATGCACTTTATAACTTTTTACTCTCCTTTTACCCTGTGTTATATTTCCTATGTAAATATCATTTTTTAATATGTTTCTAACAGTTGATGGACACCATGAATAATCTTCTTGAAATATTTTTGAATTCTTAAATTTCTGATTTAACTTTTTCTTTTTATACCCTGTTGGATTTAAAACCCCCATATCGTTTAATCTATGACAAATACTTAAATTTCCTAATCCTTCATTTACTTTCCACTTAAAGATTTTCCTTACAATTTTAGCAGCCTCTTCATCTATAATTAACTTATGATTATCATCCGGATTTTTTATATAACCATATGATGGAAATGCACCTACAAATTCTCCGCTTCTTCTTTCTTCCATTTAATGCTGATCTAATTTTTATTGATGTATCTCTGCAATATTCATCATTTATTAAATTTTTAAATGGTACCAATATTGTATTTGTACTTGTAGGATTTTTAAAACTATCTACATTATCATTTATTGCAATAAATCTTATATTAAATAATGGAAATATTTGCTCTATGTAATTTCCGACTTCTATATAATTTCTTCCAAGTCTAGATAAATCTTTAACCAGAACACAATTTATATTTCCAATTCTCATATCTTCTAGTAATCTTTGAAATCCAGGTCTATCAAAATCTGTTCCCGTGTAACCATCATCTACATAAGTATCATAAACAACCAAATCATCATGTTCTTCAATAAATTCATTTAATAATGCCTTTTG
>CAKPAX010000028.1 GCA_934133175.1 uncultured Clostridia bacterium
GTAACTATGGGACCTGAAAAGAAAACAAGAGTAAGAAGTGAAAAAGAAAACAAATTAGTTGCATATCATGAAGCAGGTCATGCAGTTGTAAGTAAATTTTTAGCAACACAAGATGCTGTTCATGAAATATCAATAGTTCCAAGAGGTATGGCTGGTGGATATACAATGTATAAACCAACAGAAGATAAATCATTTATGTCAAAAACAGAAATGGAAGAAACAATTGTATCTTTACTTGGAGGAAGAGTTGCGGAAGCACTTATTTTAAATGATATTTCAACAGGTGCAAGCAATGATATAGAAAGAGCATCAAAAATTGCAAGAGATATGGTTACAAAATATGGTATGAGTGAAAGAATAGGATCTATTATGTTTGGATCTGGTCAAGAAGAAGTCTTTTTAGGAAGAGATTTTGCTCAATCTAAAAATTATTCTGAAGAAACAGCTGGAATTATAGATGAAGAAATAAAATCAATAATAGATAAAGCATATGATAGAGCTAAAACAATACTAACAGAAAATATAGATAAACTTCATAGTGTTGCAGGAGTATTATTAGAAAAAGAAAAAATAACTGGAGAAGAATTTGCAAAAATTTTTGAAGGATAAATAATGTAAAATACAGGAGTAAATATGAAAAATTATTATGATATACTAGAAGTTAGTCCAAAAGCGTCTAAAGAAGTAATAGAAAAAGCATATAGAGTATTAGCTAAAAAATATCATCCAGATCGTTATACTGGAGATAAAAAGAAAATTGCTGAAGAAAAATTAAAAGAAATAAATGTTGCATATAAAGTGTTATCTGATGATTTATTAAAAGATCAATATGATAGTGAAAGGCAAAGGGAAAACTTAAAAAAAACATATACACAAGAAAAAAAGGTTAATAAAGAAAATGTATCAAATACGGTATATGTAAAAAAAACTGAAAATAAGAAAAAAAAGGAAAAACCAAAAGGAGTTTTTGATTTATTACCAGGAATGGTTGGTACATTGGTTAATGCTGTTAAAAATATTAAAAACTTAAATAAAAAAGATGTTTTTGCAATGGGATTAACAGTATGTATTATGATAGTTATATTCTTATTATTATGGATAATACCTTTTACACATGAATGGGTATATAATAATTTTATAAAAATATTTCAGATGTAAAAAAAACCGCAAATACTATAAAGTATTTGCGGTTTTTTGGATATAATTGGAATTTGGAAAAAAATATTGCTTTTTATAACTAATTAAGTTAAAATATAGACAGATTGTTTTTGGAGGAAAAATGATGAAAAAAAAGGTTTTATCAATATTAGTTATTTTTGTTATACTAATAAGTGCATTAAAAATAAATGTAAACGCTGAGTCTGGTTGTCAAATTACTCTTATACCACAATCTAGTGTTGAGCCAGGTAAAGAAATAAAAATAGAATTAAAATTATCAAATATAACTACAAATGATGGTATAGGTGCATATCAAACTACACTAACATATAATAGTGACATTTTTAGTTATTCTAGTGTAGATGGAAACGGTACTTGGGAAAAACCTACAGTTAATACTGATACTAAAGGGGTTATAAAATTGGTAGCCACTACTTCTGATGGGGAATGCGTAAAAAAAGATGATACTATGGCGATATTAACATTTAAAGTTAATTCTAATACTGCTGAAGGTAAATATGAGATAGGATTAATTAATACAGAAGTATCAGATGGTAATCAAACATTAAATGTACAAGAATATAAAACAAATATTATAGTAAAAAAAGCTTCAGAAAATAATACGGATAAAACTGATGATAATAAAAATAGTACTACTAATAATACAACAGACCAAAATAATACAAATAATTCTAATAATGCAACAGATAAAAATAATACAAACACTTCTAATAATGCAACAGATAAAAATAATACAAACACTTCTAATAATGCAACAGATAAAAGTAATACAAACACTTCTAATAATGTGTCAGACAAAAATAATACCAATAAATCTAATACTACAACAAATAAAAATAATAATGTAACTACAACAAATACCACAAATATAAAAACAAAAGATAATAATACAAAAGTCTTAAATAATTATCCATATTCTGGTGTTGAAAAAATAGTTGTTCCAATAATAAGTGTAGCTGTTGTTGTGATAGTATTAAGTTATTTTAAATATAGAAGATATAAGAATATATAAAAATATAAAAAGGAGACTATTTTTTAAGTAGTTTCTTTTTTATTTTATATTAGGAATGTTGTGTGAATTTTTTAATATGTAAAACTATAATGTACAAAAAATTTATTTCATAGTTGTTCTATTGAAATTAATATTTTAAAAATGTTATAATACAGTTATTAAATAAATATAAGAAAGAGATGTTATAAATGAATTATGCAGATATAAAAGTGGCAGATGTAGCAAATGGCCTAGGAGTGAGGGTATCATTGTTTGTTAGTGGATGTAATCATCATTGTAAAGGATGCTTTAATGAGGAGGCATGGGATTTTAATTTTGGTAAAAAATTTACAGAAAAAACAATAGAAGAAATAATAAATGATTTAGATAATCCATATATATCTGGTCTATCTATTTTGGGAGGAGAGCCATTAGAGTATGAGAACCAAAAAGGAATATTGCCATTAGTAAAAAAAGTCAAAGAAATATATCCTGATAAAAATATATGGTGTTACACAGGTTTTACATTTGATAAAGATGTTATTGGTGGAATGTGCAATAAGTGGAAAGAAACTAAAGAGCTTATTTCTTATATTGATGTAGTTGTAGATGGAAAATTTGAAGAGGATAAAAAAAGCTTATCAATAAAATTTAGAGGGTCAACAAACCAAAGGATTATAGATGTAAAAAAATCATTAAAAGAAAATAAAGTTGTAGAATATGAGGTTTAATTCAATATAACTATTGACAAAGTATAGAAAATTAATGTATAATGTTATTCGTATAACGGGAAGGTTAAAAGAAAACCTTAGAATAGAATTCCACATACAGTGCTGTAAACGCCGGAAGGAGGGGAATATTAATGTCAGAGATAAAAGTTAATAATGGAAATATAGAAGATGCTTTAAAAAGATTTAAAAGACAATGTGCTCGTAATGGAGTTATCCAAGAAGTTCGTAAAAGAGAACATTATGAAAAACCTAGTGTAAAGAGAAAGAAAAAATCAGAGGCTGCTAGAAAAAGAAAATTTTAGTATATTAAAAGTTGATATTAAACAAAATTTAATGTCAACTTTTTTTGATTTATTAAAAAAATAGAGTATAATATAAATTGAAAATTTAATAATATAAATATATATAATTAGGAGGTAAAATATGAGTTATATTATAAAAGATATTAAAGAAGGTATAAAACTTCATCTTATTAATAATAACAAATTTAAAACGAATTTAATTGCTATATTTTTAACAACTCCAATAACAAGAGAGTATGTAACATATGATGCAGTTTTATCTTCTGTGTTAAGAAGAGGAAGTAAAAATATGCCAACTCAAGAGGAAATAAGTAAGGAATTGGAGAATATGTATGGTGCTGATTTTGATTGTGGATTAGATAAAACAGGAGATAACCATGTGTTTAAATTTTATCTAGAAACAATAAATGATGCATATATTCCACAAAATAATGACAATATGTTGAAAACAGGTTTACAAAAATTAATAGAAATAGTATTCAACCCACTTATTGAAGAAAATAAATTTAAAGAAGAATATGTTGAACAAGAGAAAAAAACAATAAGACAAATAATAGAGGGTAGAGTTGATAATAAAGCAAGATATGCATTTGATAGATGTACAGAAGAAATGTATAAGAACGAACCATATGGACTATATAAGTTTGGATATGTAGAAGATTTGGATAAAATAAATGCAGAGAATTTATACAATTACTATAATAAATTAAAATCAGAATGTAAAATAGATATATTTGTTTCTGGAGAATATACAGAAAACATTGATGAAATTGTTAAGAAAAATGAAAATGTAGAAAGTTTATTGCCAAGAGATCCAAAATATATTTGTAATGAGTTAATGAAAAAAGATATAAAGTCAAAAGAAAATATTGTTACTGAATCATTAGAAGTTACACAAGGAAAATTAATATTAGGATTAGATGTTGGGATAGAGGATGAAGAACTTAAATATGATGCATTGGTATATAATGCAATATTAGGAGGAACAGCAAGTTCTAAATTATTCCAAAATGTTAGAGAAAAGGCAAGTTTAGCATATACAGCTAGTTCAAGTTATATAAGACACAAGAATAATATATTTATAAATTGTGGTATAGAAATTAAAAATTATGAAAAAGCTTTAAAAATAATAAAAGAACAATTAAAGGACATGAAAGATGGTAGTTTTTCAGATGAAGACATAGAAAATGCTAAAAAGAATATAATATCAACAATAAAGAATATAAAAGATGAACAAGATACAGAAATAGTTTACTTTTTTGGACAAGAATTAACAAATAAAAATGTTTCAGTAGATGAATATATTGAAAAAATAGAAAAAGTGTCTAGAGAAGGAATAATGAATATTGCAGATAATGTTTATATAAACACAATATATTTTTTGAAAGATTAGAAAGGAGTAAAAATGCAAGTAATTGAGAATTTTAAGATAAAAGAAAAGGTATACACAGAAAAGTTAGAAAATGGATTAACTGTTATGATTATACCAAAAAAAGATGTTAGAAAAAAATATGTAATTTGGGGAACGAATTATGGATCTAATGATTATAAATTTATAGTTCCAGGGGAAGAAAATGTAACAGAAGTCCCAAAAGGAGTTGCACATTTTTTAGAACATAAATTATTTGAACAGGAAAATGGTGTCAATAGTCTAGATGCATTGACTGCATTAGGAGTTAATGCAAACGCATACACTACAAATGACCATACAGCATATTTATTTGAGTGTACAGATAATTTCTATGAAGCGTTGGATGAATTAATGGATTATGTTCAACATCCTTATTTTACAGATGAAAATGTAGAAAAGGAAAAAGGAATAATTGGGCAAGAAATAATGATGTATGATGATTATCCAGAGTGGAAGGTATATTTAAATACTTTAGAAGCAATGTATCATAATCATCCGGTAAAATTAGATATAACAGGTACAATAGAAACAATAAGTCATATAGATAAAGAGATATTGTATAAATGTTATAATACTTTTTATAATCCTTCTAATATGGCATTAGTTGTTTGTGGAGATTTTAATCCTGAAGAACTTTTAAAAGAAATAAAGAAAAGATTAATAAAAAATAAAGCAAATGGTGAAATAAAAAGAATATATCCAGAAGAACCAGAAACTATAGTTAAAGAAAAAATAGAACAAAAAATGGAAGTTAGTATACCTTTATTTACAATAGGGATAAAAGATACTAATTTAAGTGATCAAGAAAGAGTAAAGAAACATATTGCTATAGAAATTCTATTGAATATGATTATTGGAAAAAGTTCAAATTTATATAAAGAATTATATGATGAGGGAATTTTATATAGTGTACCTTCTTTAGACTATGAATTTTCAAAGGGATATGCACATATAGTTATTTCTGGTCAATCAAATTCACCAGAATTGGTATACGAGAAAATTAGGACAGAAATTAATAAAATTAAACAAAATGGAATTAATGAAACTGATTTTATAAGAATTAAAAAAATGATATATGGTGATTATGTTAAAGAATACAATGATGTGAGTGATATTGCTAGAATGTTTTTATCTGATTATTTTAAAGGAGTAAATAGTTTTGACTATTTAGAAGAAATTGAGACAATAAATGAGCAATATATAGAAAGTATTTTAAAAAATTTATTTAAAGAAGATAAAATGGTTATTTCTGTCGTAAGAGCATAAACGAAAATAGGCTTATTTTATCATTGTTTTTATATGTGTGTCGAATGATGTAAAAAAAGGAAAAAATAAACTGAAAAAGGTCATGCAAAACTTGAAAAATAAGGCAAAATACGTTGACTTAAATGTAAAAATATGTTAATTTATAAATATACTTAAGACAAAAGATAATAAAAAAGGAGAGATGCCTTATGCTAAATGAAGAAATTTGTAAATTAAGAGAAAAATTAAACGAAAGCATTGTGTCAGGTGCTGATTACGATATAACATATAAACTAAGTGTAGAATTAGATGAACTAATTGCTAAATATTATAGAAATTTACTTAAAGAATCTAATTTATTGACAAAATGAAAAGTTTAACAAAATAGATTTTTGTATAAAATCTCTAAAATATGTTTAAAATAATAATAAATGTATTTTGGAGGTTTTTTATTGTGAAATTTTTAAATAATAAAAAAATAATAATACCAATAATTGGTTTAACAATTATAATTTTATCTATTTTAGTAAATGTTTCTAATGGTATGCAATATTATCAAACGGTTGGTTCTACTACTGGAATTGTAACTGCAACAAAGTTGAATGTAAGAAGCGGGCCCACAACATCTTATGGAGTAGTTACACAAATTTCTAAAAATGAATATGTGAGAGTATTTGCACAAATAGGAAGTTGGTATGTGATTCAAACAGATAAAGATTATATAGGAATGGTAAGTAATAAATATATTAAATTGTTATATTCACAAAGTGCAAATAATAGTAATTCATCAAATAGTAATCAAGTAACATCTTCTTTAACAAATGACGAAATGGAAGTTTTTAATTTAATAAATCAAAAAAGAACATCTGCAGGACTTGCTAAATTAAAAATAGATGATGAAACACAGAATGTTGCGAGAATAAAAGCTAAAGATATGGTTGATAGCAATTATTTTTCACATACTTCGCCAACATATGGTTCACCATTTGACATGCTAAAAAGTTTTAAAGTTTCATATAAAACTGCAGGCGAGAATATTGCTGGAAATTCTAGTAATAGTAAAGCAGTAGAAGCTTGGATGAATTCAGAAGGACATAAGGCAAATATTTTAAATTCAAGTTTTAATTATACTGGTATTGGTGTTGTAAATGGAAGTAAATACGGAAAAATTTATGTTCAGATGTTTATTGGAAAATAATTAATTAAAAAAATCACGTTATGTGATTTTTTTTTACTCTTACCTATATTGTTACAAAAGTGTAATAAAAAAGACACAGAAAAATAATGGACAAAAATACTTTGCTGATTTATAATATAATTGTAAAATATTAGATGTAAGAGGTATATTTTAGTGTTAGAAAAGTCTAATGATAATAGAACTCTTCCAGAAGTATTTAAAGAATTGCAAAATATTAGAAATGCTCAAGTGAAGAGTTACAAGAAAGTGAAGAAGAAAAATAATAATTTTATACAAAGAGCAATTAGTAATATAGCCACAAAAACAACAAGTGTGGCTAGTGTTGTTGTGCTTATTTTTGCTATAATGACGGCATTTACAGGATATATTTTTGCAACTAATTCAGGTGAAGAAAAAAATGAAGTTATAGGTGAATATGAAGAAAATAATAATGTAATAAATGTAGAAAAGATTATATCTAATAATATAAGTGTTGTTACATCTAAACAATTAATTACAGAAGATAGAGATATAAAGTATGATACTGTTTATCAAAAAAATAATAAATTACCCAAAGATGAACAAGTAGTAGTTCAAGAGGGAAAAAACGGAAAAGAAAATGTTACAGCAGTTAAGAGATATGAGAATGGAAATTATAAAGATGAAAGTATATTAAGTAGAAACATAATACAGGAACCAATAAAGCAGATAGTGCAAGTAGGCACTTCTGAATTCTTAAAAAAATATAATGTACATATAGGTGATAAGATGTATTTATTATCACAAGCAGATTTAAAAAGTGAAACAAAAGATACTTCAGCAACTATATGTAATATTCCACAAAACTTAGATGTTAAATTATTGGATATATCTAAGAATTGGTGTAAAGTTTCTTATGGAGAATATGAGGGATTTATTAAAATTAATCTAGTGACTTCTGCTACAATTAATCCAGAACTTGCGGAGGCTTGTAGAATATTAAAAATAAAAAATAAATTTAATATTGATATGGAATTAAATAAACCAAGTGGGTTAACTTTAGATGACTTTAAAAAGATATTATCAAATAATTCAAATGATAAAAATAATATATTTGAAGATAATGCGGAGGTTTTTTATAATATTGAACAAAAATACAATATAAATGGCGTTTTTGTTGCAGCAATTGGTATACATGAGAGTGCATGGGGAAATTCTACAATATCTAAAGATAAAAGAAATTTATTTGGATATGGTGCATACGATAGAGATCCATATAGTTATTCATATGAATTTGAAACATATCAGGATGCAATAGAAACAGTTGCTAAAGCTTTAGTTAAATTTTATATAAATGAACCAGGAACGCCTATTTATGATGGAGAAGTTGCTAAAGGTTCATATTATAATGGGGCAACATTAGCTGGAGTTAATGTAAGGTATGCAAGTGATAAGAATTGGTATACAAAGGTTTATTCAAAGATGGAGGATTTATATAATAAATTATAATGAAAGAAAATATAATAGAAAAACTGTTTAAAAATAAGTATTTTTCTAAAATTTTGATATTGGTATTTATAGTATTATTTATTATTGTGGCTAGTATTATTCATAAAACAATAGGAAGAAATACTTATGCAAATAAAATTACTAAAATTGCCGAAGAAAATAAGGATGTTATTTTTTCAATAGAGAAGGTATTAATTTATAGTAGTGCTGGAATAGAAAATAATAATCAAAGTAATTTAAAAGATTTAGGTATATGCCAATATACAGATTTGGCTATATATATAAATAATAAAAATTCAATAACTGATATAAATGAAAAAAATACAGTAAGCCAATTATATATAGATAATATTAAAATAGAATCACAAAATAATTCTGGTGAAAAAATACTGAATTATAAAAATTTTAATGATTTTGGAAAATTTAAAAGTTTTGAAAACTGTGATAGAATTGATTTTGATGTTATAAGAACAAATAAGGAAAATGAAGAAAGAGATTATTCTAAACCAAGTTTTTATACAGATTGTAGTAATCCAGTGACGATAGGATATATAAATAAAAATATAACTCAATATAGTGCAAGTCAAAATGACAATTTAGTTTATTATGATGGTAAGATATTAAAAAATGCAAAGGTAGAATTAGAAGAGCTTAGATATAATTTGAGTTTTAAAATACATATTATAAATAATATAAATGAAGAATTTATTTATGAAGCTAACATAAAAGATGTAGTAAGTAATGATGATAAAGCAATATATAATAATGGGTTTGTTGCTAAAATGAAAACGAAGTTTGCGGGAGGTAGTTCATTTTTTAAATTGGTTAAATAAAAAACAGTATTTATAAAAAATAAATACTGTTTTTTTTGTGGAGCGAACGTCGTAGTTATCTACAACTTTTTTCTCTTTTAACGACTGATACAAATATCAATCAATTTCCTTTATTATATCATTTTTCTTATAAAATGCAACACCAATAATTAAAAATTTTAATTAAGGTAGTATAAGTTAAATTTTTCATTTTTTATTGATAAAAGCTCATAATTTATGATATGATTAAACAATAGCAAATAACCCTTAGACTTAATCTAAAGGTTATTTGTAATCAACTTGACCGTCTTTCAGGTCTAAATGTCTTCTTAATTTGAGTGTATTTCAACTCACAACAGAATTACTTCCGTTAATATTATTATACTCAATTTGTTAAAAAAAATCAACAAAATATTAAAAAAAATTGATATTTGTTCAAAAAAACTTTATTGTTTATTAAATTTTCTTGAACTAAGAAGTTTTGTAAAAATATAAACTTGTATAGAAAAATATATAAATATGTGCTATTATAATATAGAATTTTACTTTTAGGAGGCATCAGCTTTGAACATAAATAATGAATTAAATAAATTGAATAATAATCAACGACAAGAATTAGAAAAATGGTTTGCTGAACAAATATATAAATTAAATAAAGTTAATAGAAATGAACAACTAAATTATGTACCATATGTGACTAGAAAGCAAGTAGTATGGGTAGATTTTGGAGTTAATATTGGTCAAGAATTAAATCATTCACATCCTGCTATTGTATTATATTCAAGACCAAATGTTGGAACTGTATTAGTTGCTCCCTTAACAAGTAAGAAAAATGAATCTGATGTTGTTATTGATATTGGAGAAATTAAAGATTTTGAAGGATTTTCTTATTGTAAAATAGATCAATTAAGAGCAATAAGTAAATTAAGAATACAAACAAAGAAGTTTGAAAATAAATATTATAATAATTTTAATAGAGAAACTGACAAATATTCTAATCCAGAAGTATCTACAGAACAGATGAATTTGATAGATAAAGCTATACAAGAATTAAAGTATAAATCAAAATAAGTAGTAAATTACTGGAAACTAGTTATTTATTAGAAAGAGGTTTTTAATGTCCAAAATAAAAAGCAATATTTTGAAATTAATAAATAAATTATTTCATAGAAACTCTAGTTATGTAGTTGCTCTTCCACCATCTCAATCCGAAACAACAATAAGAGAAATTATAAGTAGTGGCATTATTAGAGATTTTGAAAGAGATATTGATAATGGTATTAATATAACAAGGTTAGATACTTTTTATGGAAAAAAGTTAGAAAATGAAAAAAATATATATAATATGCCATTAGTTAGTAAATTATCTGAAATGCAAACTATTGAACTAGCAAAGCAATTTTTTTTCAGTTTAGGAGCAGAGTTGTCTAATAAAGCTACTCAAGTAATAGAAGGTAATTCTAGTAAATTTAAATTTATTTTTGAGAAATACGGTAAATCATTAGACAAAGAAGGAAATCCAAGAGAAGCAGAAGTTAGTAATCTTAGTGAAGTATATTGCCCTAGAAGAGGAGATTTAAGAGATTTATACGGTATTGTTCATGAAGTTACTCATACTTTTGATCTAAGGAGTGGAGATACTGAATCAAGAAAAATTTTTGGAGAAATTGTGCCGCAATGCATGGAAAGAATGTTAGACGAATATTTATTAAACTTAAATGATAAAGATATACAAAAATATGGATTAAATAGGAATGCTTTGATACAAGATGTTAGAAATAGACAAGTATCAACATTTCTTTCAAGAAAAGATAATATTAAGTCTTTTAATAATGAAACTGTAAATCAAGAACTTGATTTAAGGTATATATTAGCACAAATTTATTCATCTGCATTTATGAAACAAGGCAAAAAAGCGAGAGTAGATAGTTTAGTTGAATTTATAAAAAACATAACAAATAATGAATTTGACTCTTGTAGCAAATCATTTGGAATTGATTTGAAAAATAAATTTAAAACTCAATTATTGATGCCAGAAATAGTTAATAATGTAAAAAATACTCATAATCAGATTATATTACAAGAAAAGTTGCAAGAAATATTAGAAAAGTCAAAAAAAGGTAAAAATTTTGTAGAAACACTTGGAAATCAAAATATACATATTAATCTAGAATCTAAAATACCATTTGTCTTAATTACACCATCAACTTTAAAAGATAATCAAACATTAGTAATGGAATCAAATAATTTAGAAACAAATAATATTCAAAGTTTATTAAGACAAGCATTAGGTGTAGGAAAAGATTTAAATGACATTCTAAAAGGAAGTAATCCAATTTTAATACCAATATTACCAAGTAAATCACCTACTGCACCATATTATCAGCAATTATCATCAGAATGCTTTCAAAATGGAGAAAGACCAGACTTAAATGTAGTAGAAGCAATAAATAAAGCAAAAGAAATTATGAAAAATCAATATAATATACAACTAAATGATAAAATATTTTTAAATGGATATTCTTCATCTGGATGCTTTGCACAAAGATTTTCATTAATCCATCCAGAACTTATTGACACGGCTTGTATTGGTGGAGCAAGTGGAAGTATTCCTATTCCAAATAAAGATTTAGATTATCCTTTAGGAATAAAAAATTACGAAGAATTATTTAGCAAAAGATTTGATATTGAAGAATATAAAAAAATTATATTTGATTATTATGTTGGAAGTTTAGAATGTGAAACAAAATCTTCAGATAGGACAGATGAAAACGGAAATTTATCACCTATGCATGATATGAGTTATTTTGATAGAAGTGTTCCTACAAATGTAGGAGAAGCTCATAGAAAAATTTTAGGATACGATATGTTTGATAGAGCTAAAAATACAGTAGAAATATTAAGAAATGTTGGAATTAATATAAGTCATACAATTATTCCTAATACAGCTCACAATGACCGAGAAGCATTTAAACTATCATCAAAAAATCCTTTATATAAAAACGCTAGAGGAATTAGATTTGCCCAAGAACAAATAATTCTTTCAACTTTTAATAAAATGAAACAACGAGATATTAGTAAGGAAAATAGTGATACATTAATTGACCATGACTAGCTTCGAAATAATAAATAGAGTATATGCAATAATCAAATGTTATACTCTATTTTAAGTTTATCATTACTTTTACGTCTTTTATTTTAACAATAAATCAATTCATTAAAAACAAGTTCTTCAGCTTGAGTCTTAATAGAGTTCATTGTACCTACCCAGTAAAGCATATCTGTATTTTTCATATCTTCAGTCAA
The DNA here is from genome assembly GCA_934133175.1 of uncultured Clostridia bacterium. Taxonomy (GTDB): domain Bacteria; phylum Bacillota; class Clostridia; order TANB77; family CAG-508; genus CAG-269. Next base: position 12,643 of record CAKPAX010000028.1, read on the forward strand.
ATTGCTTTTTTCTTTTAATTTGTTAATTATCTGTTCTACTCTATTTTGAGCCGTCTCTTGTATTTCTTTTAAGTGTGCATTTAATGTTCCGTTCGTTACCATTATAGTATAATCAGCTTTTTTGTGTTCTTTTAAATATTTCAATCTCATTCTTCCATATTTGTTTAAAGTGATTTTTTCTTGTTTAGGTGCTACGATATTAGGTATATAATAATCCCCCTCTAAATGATATTCAATACCTGTTCTTTCATCAATTTTTGTTTTTGGTAATTCATTATTCATAGCTCTTTTCCTCCTTTTAAAATCTGGTATCATTATTTTTCTTTTTATTCTTGGTTTGTTTATTTTTCTCTGGTATAGTTACTCTTCTAGCAATATTATTAGCAATTTCATTATCGTTATTGTCAAATATTCCATTTTTATATAGGTCATCACTTACAATTTTATAGTTATTATCTTTGTCATAGCAAATCCTTTTGTGAAAATGGCTCATAATACTATGCCAAAATCCTTTAAATTTCTGTAATTCTTGTTTTATCTTTTCTTTTTCAGCTTGTAATCTGCCTATAATCGTATCTTTAGTAGATATTTCCTTTTTTAGACTTCCAATTTCATTATCTTTTAGTTCTATTTCATATTTAAGTGAACGATTTTCTTTTTCTATCTCAAAAGCAGAATGCTCAAAATCTTTAATCGCCATATTTAAGTCATTTACACTTCTAACTGTCTGGGTTATATCTTTTACATCTTCTGTATAGTTTTTAATTTTCTGGACATCCTCGTTTGAAATAACCATATTATTTTTGTTCATCAAAGTAGGTTTTAGATTGTTTAATATTTCATTTATATCTTTACTAGAATTATCGAGTTCTCTAGTTTGAATGTTTGCTTTTTCAAGTTTTTGTTCCTTCTGTTTTAGCTGTTTTTTGATTTCTCTATAATTTCCCATTTCATTAACATTTATGTCTTGATTTCTGCCTTTTTGTTTTTCTTTTAGCCTTGTATTAACTTCATAAAACTTATTATATGACTTAATACAAGCATTTCGCATTTTATCTTGTATTTCAGTAAGTGTTGCTTTTGTAAATAATTTACTTTTTCCTACTTGTTTTTTCATTCCTCTAGTGCAATTTGTAGTTACTGGAACACCTACAATGTGCATATGGGGAGATGTTTCATCAAAATGTATTGTTGCATTTGCTATTTTAAAATCTGGTACAATTTTTATTAAATCTTTTATTTGCTCATTATATACATCAACCATTTTAAATCTATATCTTTCGTTTTTATCATTCCAAAAGTCCATATCTCCAAGTTCTATTATAATTTCACACGCAATATCATTTTGAGATTCACATACTTTTGTAAAGTAATTATCTATTTTTCTATCATTTCTAGTCTGATTATTGTTATATTCAATTCTTGCTTTTTCAAATTCTTCTAAATATACTTGTTTAACATCATTTACAATATCACTTGTCCCATATATGGTTCTAATTAGTTCTGTTTGATTATCATAATCTCTTAAATTATGCTTATTAACATCTGATAAATCTTTTGCAGTTTGAATAGCATTATTTGCTAAAGAAGTAGTGCCAGATACATTTTCTTTTGCAACTTTTTTTGCTAATTTACTTTTGTTTTTATCACTACCCAAGTGAAAAGAATATGCTAATTCTTGCTCCATAAAATCCCTCCTTTGAATTTTCCTCGTAGCACAGGACTTCGTCTTGACGGAAGTCCTAACCCCCTATATGTTATGACATACTATCATAACATGGGGGCTCTGCGAGGCAATAAATTTTCTCCCATTGGGATAAAACTTATTCAAATTAACTATCGCCACTTTCATTTTTGTTATCACAAAAACAAAACGTGCCACGTTAATTTGTTTCTTCTTACATTTCTTTGCAGAATTTTAATGGCTTTACACCTACTGAAATAGGTATAGGCTCTTTTGTATATATTATACTATCATTTGTTTCATCTGGTATATATTCAAATGCAGTATCAATTTCTTGCATTTGAAATTTATCTTCTTCATTGATGTAGAGTATTCCAAATCTATAAGTTTCCATTTTATTATCTGTATCAAGCTTGTAGTAATCTTCCAAAGGGAACACTCTAACAATAGCACTATTATCTTCAGCAAAGTTAAAATAAAACATTTGCTTATCTACATAGTAGGTCGCTTCAGTATAATGAACATCATAATATTGCCTTAATCTCATTATTATTTCGCCGACTTCTTCCTCTGGCAAGTAATTACTAAATCTAACACTACCAAGTACATTGCCTAATATCATAGGCTTTGTTGTGTCAATATAACCATTATCATATAACTCTTGACAAGGTTTACAAATTGAGTCTCTAAAATTGATTTGTGTTACAACTACTTCGTTACCAACTAAAGCAAGTTCTATGTCATCAACATACTTCATTATAAGTTCTGCTTGTTCTTGTCTGGTATAATCTTTCCAAGTTTTAGTTCTTGCTTTATATTCTTTTTCTAGCTTAACCTTGTTAATAAAATCGATATCTCTTTTTAATAATATATCTTTTGGTGTAAATTTTAGTTCTTCGGTGCAATCAGTTGTATCAAGCTTATTTTCAAGTTCTGTAATTGCATTTTCAACTATTATCTTTTCTTCGTTATATTCTTTTAATTCAAATACTCCATTGATATAGGCTTTTTTAATTCTTTCTAACTTATTATTTTGCTCTTTTATTTCTTTTTCTAATTGTTCTTTAGGCTCATCAAATTTTTGCTTTATCATAGGCAAGAAGAATTGATTTACAACAGAGTCATACTCTACTAATTCACTAATAAATTGGTTAAAATAATCATTTATAACTTTTTCTTTAAACTCAATTTTGCAGTCATTACAATAATAGTAAAAATAGGCGTTTCCATTTTTCTTTGTAGTAGCTTTTCCACCTAAAATCCTATTACATTTAGGACATTTTAACTTTTGCAAATATAAATAAGTTAGTGTTCTTTGGTAACTCCTAGAATTTTTCTTTTTCTGCACTTGACAGTCTGCCCACATTTCTTTTGAGATAATAGGTTCGACAACATCTTCATAGTAAGTAGGGTGTTTAGTTTTCTTGCCATGAACAAAATCTCCTTTATATATTTCATTTTCTAAAATACCCATAATTGTTGAATCTCTCCAATTGTCTTTGCCTAACACTTTTTCTTTATTGAATAGGTTGCTAATTTTTTGGTAAGAGTAACCATTATAATATAATTCAAATATTCTAATTACAATATCTTTAGTAGAATAATCAACTACCAATTTTTTATCTTCTCTTTTATAACCTAGTGGTGCAACATGGGGAATATGTCCATTTTTTATTGCACCTGCTAAACCTATTTTAGTTCTTTCACTTGTTCTTTCTATTTCATTTTGACTTACACTCATTAAAAGTCTTGAAATCATTTTGCCATTTGCACTTGTAGTATTTATTTCATCATTAGCACAATCGATATATGCATTATTTTCGTCTAAAAAAGTGATTAGTTTTTCCCAATCGAATATACTTCTTGTTATTCTGTCTAGTTTTAGTGCAACAATAGTATTTATTTTTTTAGCTTTAATATCAGTTTTTAATCTTTCAAACTCTGGTCTATAATTACCAGTTTTAGCACTTATTCCAGCATCTTGGTAATAGTCTATTATCTCATAACCCTTAAACTTACAAAAAATTTCTAATCTTTCTCTTTGTTCTGGAAGACTAAAGCCGTTCTCTTGCTTGGTCTTCAGTTGATACTCTTAAATATAACCCACATTTTTTCTTTTCTTCGTTCAATTTTCAAACCTCCTTATAAAACAAAAAGAGACATCAAAGTACACGAGTACTACTGACATCTCTTAAATTCATTTATCATAAACTAAAATATAATAATGCAATATAATATAATCTTTTCAAAGTACTCATAAACATATAGTTTCGACGAACAGCTATACGTAATCAATTGCCTATATTATATCACGATTTTAAGAAATGTCAAATATTTACATTTATATGTTTTTCAAATATTCTTCTAACTCTGATAACTTAATTTTTTTAGTTAAGTTAGAGATATACACATCATTAGAATAATTAAAAACTAAAAAAGTAATATTTTTAATAATCACTCTATGTGGCTCAATATATGTAAGATTAGTTTTTTCTAATTTTCTAATACTGCCATTTATAAAGGTAGGAGTAACTTTTGAAAACTCACATATAAACTCAAGCCTTTGTTTTAGACATTCCTCAAATTCTAGTTCTTGCTTAATTATCTTCATTTTTCGCACCATCCTTTCATTTGGATGATTTTAATATTGTTTTTAGGCAACAAAAAAATCAACCAGATTTTATTTTCTGATTGATTTCTGTATCTTTCTGTTCTATAAAAAGTTCGAACAGATACGTCGTTGGAGGCGACACCCGGATTCGAACCGGGGATCAGAGTTTTGCAGACTCGTGCCTTAGCCACTTGGCTATGTCGCCA
>CAKPAX010000029.1 GCA_934133175.1 uncultured Clostridia bacterium
TGTTATTAAGTAGTACATATTTTATTTTTAACAATAAATTATTTAATGTACTAAATATATTTGTAATATTATCTTTATTTGCTACAATGATAATATGGATGATAAATGGTTCATTAAAATTTTCACTATTATTATCAAAAATATTTAATATTGTATTTGGACCATTAGAATTTGTAGGGAAAGCTTTAAAAATAACTAAAGATGCAATCGTAAATAACGATAAAGGTAAAAATAATTCAAAAGCTGTAATAATAAAAAGAATAGTAAAAGCTATATTAATATCAATTCCAATTGTACTAATTGTATTATTTTTATTAATATCAGCAGATGACAACTTTGCAAAATTATTTAGTTGGTTTTCTGATTATATAGTAAAATTATTCACAAGTATAGAATTTTTATATTTAATAGTAAGATTAGCATTAATATTTATACTATTTATATACTTTGTAAGTTTTATATATAATTTAACAGATGAATATAGTTCTTTTAATGTTATAGAAAAAGTAACAAGGAAAAAGGAAATTAAATTTGATATATTTACGGTAAATACAGTATTAACAATCTTAAATATAATTTATTTATTATTTAGTGTTATACAAATATTAAATTTAACAAATTCAAATAATATAGAAATATATTCTAAAAGTGCAAGACAAGGATTCTTCCAATTAATGATTTTATCTGTAATAAATTTGGCATTAGTAATATTGTCAAAGCTAAATAAATCAGAGCAAAGTGATAAAGCAAAAAGATATACTAAAATTATGAATATTATAATGGTTATTTTTACGATTATATTAATAATAGTTGCTTTTAGAAAAATGTATGTATATCAACAAAATTACGGATTAACAGTATTAAGAGTGCTTGTATATTGGGGATTGATAACAGAAAGTTTATTAATAATTCCAACAATATTGTATATTTTAAAGGAAAAAATAAATTTATTTTATAGTTATTTTGCAATAATAGTGGTAATGTATGTAATTCTAAATTTGGCTAATATAAATAAAATAATTACAAAAAAGAATATTGACTTGTATTTTGTAAAAGAAAAAATTGATGTGGAATATTTAGAAGATTTAGAAAGCACAGATGTTGTTCCAGACCTTATAAATTTAATGAATAAAATAGAAGATGAAAATTTAGAAGTGAAAACAGAAATAAATAATTGCTTATATAATATTCAAAAAGATGTCAAAAAAGATAGAACTTGGCAAGCATACAATATTTCAATAAAAAAAGCAAAAAATGAATTAAATAAAATTGATTTGCAATATAAAAGAAAAGAATATAAGAAATACAATTATGATAAATACACATATAAAGGTATATAAATTGACAAAATTAGTAAAATGTGGTATTATGTACAATACATAAGACTACACACTAAGTAACTTGTAAACCTTTTTCAAAATTGAAAGGAGGACAATGATGCAGAACCACATTAAGACAATTACACAGAAAACAATGAAGGAAACCATGAAACATGGTGGATGTGGTGAGTGCCAGACATCATGCCAGAGTGCATGTAAGACGTCTTGCACAGTTGGCAATCAGTCTTGTGAAAACAAAGATAAGTAATTATTTTTGTTCTAGCAAAAAGGGGAAAGGATATTATATCCTTTCCTTTTTATATATTATATGAAATTCTTTATTATTTACTAGTATATAAAGTTTTTACTAAATATAACAAAAACAAAATAACTAATTAGAAAAATTGTAAAAAACTATTTACAAAAAATGTAAAATGTGTTATAAAACAAACAATAATTTATTCAAAACAACTTAGTAATGCAAAATAAAATTTAAATCTTAAAAAAATCACAAAACTAAAATTTAATATGAAAGAAGGTAGATAAATTAGTGTTATCTATTATTAAAAGTATGTCATTAATAGGCATAGAAGGATATCTAGTGTATTTACAAGTAGATGTATCTGCAGGTATACCGGCTTGGGATATAGTAGGGTTACCTGATATTAGTGTTAAAGAAGCAAAAGAAAGAGTAAGAACAGCTATAAAAAATACAGGTTACAATATGCAAAGTAGAAAAATTGTTGTAAACTTGGCACCAGCAGATAAAAGAAAAGAAGGCTCATTTTTTGATTTACCAATGGCTGTTGGGATTTTAGCATGTAGTGGAGATGTTAATATAAATGATATTGAAGATACAGTATTTATAGGAGAATTATCACTTGATGGCAAATTGAATAAAGTAAATGGAATTTTGCCTATGTGTATAGAAGCAAAAAGATTAGGAATAAAAAGAATTATTATTTCCAAAGAAAATGCAAAGGAAGCTGCAGTTGTAAATGATATTCAGGTAATAGGTGCAAATAATTTAAAAGAAGTGGTAGGATTTTTAAATAAAACTACAATAATTGAAGAAACAAAAGTAGATGTATCTAAAATTTATAATAATAAAAATGAATACAGTTTAGATTTTGCAGATGTAAAAGGACAAGAAAATGTTAAAAGAGCATTAGAAATTGCAGCAGCTGGAGGGCATAATTGTTTACTTATTGGAACTCCTCGGATCAGGAAAAACTATGATGGCAAGAAGAATGCCAAGTATATTACCAAATTTGACATTTGAAGAAGCATTAGAAACAACAAAAATTCATAGTATTTCTGGAGAGATAGATAACAATAAATCTTTAATTTCAACAAGACCTTTTAGAGCACCACATCATACAATATCAAGTTCGGCATTAATTGGAGGAGGTAAAATACCGAAACCTCGGAGAGATTAGTTTAGCGCATAATGGTGTATTATTTTTAGATGAATTACCAGAATTTAATAAAAATACATTAGAAGTATTAAGAGGACCGTTAGAAGATAAAATTGTTAATATAAGTAGAGTAAATGCAAGTTTGACATATCCATGTAACTTCATGTTTATAGCATCTATGAATCCATGTCCTTGTGGTTTTTATGGTTCAAAAGATAAAGAATGTACGTGTACTCCTCAGGCAATTTCAAAATATATGGGGAAAATAAGTGGACCATTATTAGACAGAATAGATATACAAATAGAAGTTACACCAGTAAAATATCAAAAATTAGATACCACAGAAAAAATAGAAAACTCAGAAAAAATAAAAAACAGAGTTAATAAAGCCAGAAAAATACAACATGAAAGGTATATAAATGATAATATTTATTCAAATTCTCAACTTACGCCAAAACTTATAGAAAAATACTGTACTTTAGATAAACAAGGAAAGAAAATATTAGAAATGGCATTTGAAAAAATGGGATTATCTGCTAGAGCATATGGAAGAATATTAAAAGTTGCAAGAACAATCGCAGATTTAGATGAAAAAGAAAGTATACAAACAACGCATATAGCAGAAGCCATACAATATAGAAGTTTAGATAAAAAGTATTGGAGGAATTAATGAAAATAATAGATATAACAAATAAATATTATCCTAAAAGATTATTAAATATAAAAAATCCACCACAAAAATTATATGTAAAAGGTAATTATAAATTATTAAATAATCAATCTTTAGCAATTGTAGGATCAAGAAAATGTAGTCAATACGGGGTAAAGTATGCACAAAAATTTGCAAAAGAGATTTGTAGTAAAAATATAACAATAATAAGTGGGTTAGCATTAGGGATAGATGCAGTGGCACATGAGATTGCAAAAGATTGTACAGGAAATACTATAGGAGTTTTAGGATGTGGAATTAATCAGGTGTTTCCAGAAGAAAATAGATATCTATTTGATGAAATATTAAAAAATAATGGATGCATTATTTCAGAGTATGGACCTGATGAAGAAATAAATAAACAAAATTTTCCTAAACGAAACAGAATAATAAGTGGAATATCGAATGCAATATTAGTTATAGAAGCGGTGTATAGAAGTGGTAGTACAATAACAGGTAAATATGGTTTAGAACAAAAGAAAAATGTATATTGTATTCCAAGAGATTTAGGCATTACAAATGGTAGAGGAACAAATGATTTAATAAAATTAGGAGCTAAATTAGTTACAAATCCGGAAGACATTTTAGAAGAATTTATTATAAAAGAACAAAAAGAAAAAAGTAATAAACAGAAGAATGAAGATGTTTATGAAAATAATGACATAGAAAATTTACAAATAGAAAAAGAATATTTAGAAATATATAATTTGATTTTATATAAACCAATAAATATTCAACAGTTGGTCAAAAAAAGTGGATTAAATATTTCTAAATTAAACCAAAAGTTGACAATATTGGAATTAGAAGGGCATATAAAAAATTTGCCAGGAAATAATTATGTGAGGGTTTAAATGTACAAAAGTCATATAACAGGTAAAATAGGTGAAAAAGTTGCACAAGAATATCTTATTAAAAATGATTACGAGATATTAGTTAAAAATTTTAGATGTAAACAAGGAGAAATAGATATAATTGCCAAAGATAAAAACGAACTTGTATTTATAGAAGTAAAAACAAGAACAAATAAAAAATATGGTAATCCAATTGATGCTGTAACATATACAAAAAGAAAACATATAATAAATACAATTAAATTTTATTTATATATAACCAAATTGGAAGATGTTTTTATTAGAATAGATATAATAGAATTATTAAAAAAAGAAGATAAAATTTATATAAGACATACCAAAAATGCAATAAGTCTTTAAAAATTTCAATATTTTTAATAAATAAAATTCTATATATTGCGCTAAAATAACAAATGTAATCATTAATAAATGTTTTAAGCACAACATATAGAATTATAAATATAAATTTTAATTGCTAAAACCCAATTATTTCATTATAAATACTAATTGCAAAATTATCTGTCATTCCAGAAATATATGATATTATTGCCTTACAATAGTCTTCTTTTAAATGAATATTATATATAAGTTTATTTTGCAAAGAAGGATTTCTCGGAATAATATTTGAATATAATAATAGCCAGTTAGAAAATGTGTTATATAAATTAGGGTAATATTTTTCAAGCTTTTTCAAATTGTTTAAAGTGTTTTCATCATCATATAAAGAATTTAATAAATTATATATTTTATTTATAATTAGTTTAAAATAATCATCTGATGCGATTACTTTTTCATGAGAATAAATATATTTATAATTAAATTCTTTGACTTTATCTAATAGTTGTAATTTTTTATTAGAAAAACATATTCCATTTTCTAAATTAGAATTTTCACATAAGTCATAAACTAAATCGTTTATAAGTACAGTGTTATTAATTTTTATGTCTTTTGTAAAATCCAATAATTTATATAGTTCATCTAAATGTTCATCTAAAATACCTAATGTTATAGCATCTTCTATATCTCTACCAATATAAGAAATTTTATCAGATACTTTAACAACACAACCTTCCCAAGTGTAAGGAGCGTATTGATTAGGATATAAATAGGTATCTAAATCGATAAATTCACTTCTTGGTTTTATTGAATTTTCATCAATTTCTCCGCAATGACAAATAATACCATCTCTAACTGCATATGTTAAGTCTAAATTTCTTTTATACCCATTATTATCTTCTAGTAATTCTATATTATCAACCATATTAAGTCCATTTTGTTCATGCCAAAATTTTATACCTAAATCCCTTTGAGTTATTTCAGATAAAATTTTTTCACCCCTATGTCCAAATGGAGTATGTCCTATATCATGAGAAGTAGAAATTGCTTTTGTAAGTTCTGTATTTAATCCTAAATAATTGGCAATAGTATAACTAATAGATTCAACATGATTTACATGCTCAATTCTAGTACAAACATGATCATTACTAGGAGAAAAAAATACTTGAGTTTTATGTTTTAATCTTCTATAACCATTACTATGTATAATTCTAGTATAATCCCTATCAAATTCTGATCGAATATCATTTCTATTATATAAAGGCGTAATTCTAGATATTATATTATTCCATTTTGGGTTATTTATATTTGCTGCTTCATCTATAAAAGAATTTTTCATTTAATCACCTCACAAATATAGTATATAATTAAAAAATACATAAATCAATATTTTAAAATAATCAATTTACAATATAAAAATATTGTTTTAAAATAATAAAAAAATATATAGTTAAACATATAAAGAGGAGGTTTTTATATGAAAGCTTTAATAACAGGAGCTTCTTCTGGAATAGGAAGAGATATGGCGAGGGAATTTGTGAAAAGGGGATATGATGTAATACTAATAGGAAGAAATAAGGAAAAGCTACAAGAGATAAAAAATGAATTAAAAGAAAGAGCGCAAATTATTTCTATGGATTTAAGTATTGAGGAAAATTGTATAAAATTACATGATGAAAATAAAGATATTGATGTTTTAGTCAACAATGCTGGATTTGGAACTTTTGGAAAATTTGTAGACACAGATTTAGAAAAAGAAATAAATATGATAAATACTAATATAGTTGCTGTTCATACATTAACAAAATTATATTTAAGAGATATGTATGAAAAAGACAAGGGATATATATTAAATGTTGCTTCAATAGCAGGTTTGATGCCTGGACCATTAATGGATGCATATTATGCCTCAAAAGCATATGTTGTAAGATTAACAGAAGGAATAAGAGCAGAATTAAAAAAAGACAAATCTAATGTTAAAATTAGTGTTTTATGTCCAGGACCTGTAAATACAAACTTTAACAATGTTGCAGGAGTAAAATTTAATTTACATTCTTTAAGTAGTCAATATGTAGCTAAGTATGCAGTAGACAAGCTATTTAAAAACAAATTTATGATAATACCAGGAATGACTATTAAACCAATAAAGTTTTTTTCTAAAATAGTGCCTGATAATATATTAGCAAAATTTGCTTTTAAAGCACAACAAAGAAAACTTGGAAAATAATAAGTCTTATATGAATAAAAATATATATTTGTAGAAAAATGATATTTATTGCGATGAAAAATACTTGTATCTATTTTAAAAAAGTAATATAGTAATTTATGCGTTCAAAAGAAAAAAGGAGTGGGATAAATTTGAAGGAATTTTATGGAGGCATATTTATAGATAAAGAAACGCTAACTGCTTCAGGAATAGAATATCCAATAAAGCTAGAATATTACAAAACTAAAAATACAAATGAAAACAATAAATATCAAGAAATGTATGGAATACAAATAATAAAAACAGAGTATAAGAAATATGTGAATGTAGAAGAAGAAAAAATCGAATATGTAACAGAAAATGAAAGGGATATAAATGATATATTGAAAAAATTTAAAGAAAATAATGTTACACCAGTTTCAGCTAGATATATAATTGAAGATATGTTGAAAGATGTGCAAAAAAATTAAACTTTAATAAAATACTTGCAAAATGTATAAACTTGTTCTAGAATACTATAATAGTAAAAAGTTGGAAGGAGAAGCTTTTAAATGGCAGATAAATTAATAATAGTAGAATCACCAGCAAAAGCTAATACAATAAAAAAGTTTTTAGGGGGAAATACTAAAGTTGTTGCATCAATGGGACATATAAGGGATTTACCAAAATCTAAATTAGGTGTTAATGTTGATAATGACTTTGAACCAGAATATATAAATATACGAGGAAAAGGTGATTTAATAAAATCATTAAAAAAAGATGCAAAAAATGCAAAAAAAATATATTTGGCAACTGACCCTGACCGTGAAGGAGAAGCTATTGCATGGCATTTAGCATATATATTAAATGAAGATAAGGCAAAAATACAAAGAGTTACATTTAATGAAATAACAAAATCAGCAGTTCAAAAGGCAATAAAAGAACCTAGAAAAATAGATTTAAATACAGTTGATGCCCAACAAGCTAGAAGAGTTTTAGATAGAATTGTTGGGTATAAAATGAGTCCAGTTTTATGGAAAAAAGTTAAAAGAGGATTATCAGCAGGAAGAGTTCAATCAGTTGCTGTTAAATTAATTGTAGATAGAGAAGAAGAAATAGAAAAATTTATTCCTGAAGAATATTGGAACATCTTTGTTAATTTACTAGAAGCGAAATCTAAAAAAGTATTTGAAGCTAAGTTTTATGGAAAAAACGGTAAAAAACAAGAAATCCATTCAAAGGAACAAGTAGATGAAATATTAAAAGTTATAGAACAAGCTAAATATATTGTAGATGAAGTGAAAAAAAGTGAAAAGAAAAGAACACCAGCCCCACCATTTACGACAAGCACAATGCAACAAGAAGCATCTAGAAAATTAGGATTTACTTTAAAGAAAACTATGTCAGTAGCTCAAGGATTATATGAAGGTGTTAAATTATCCGATAGAGGTTATGTAGGTTTAATTACATATATGAGAACAGACTCAACTAGAATTTCTGAAGATGCAAGAACAGCTGCTAAGGCATATGTATTAAAAACATATGGAGAAGAATATTACGAAAATAGGTATTATAAAACAAGCAAAGATGCACAAGATGCCCATGAAGCAATAAGACCAACTTATATAGATATTAATCCAGAAGATATTAAAGAAGAACTTACAAAAGATCAATATAAATTATATAAATTAATATATAATAGATTTATTGCAAGTCAAATGTCAGCTGCAATCTATGACACAGTATCAGCAAATATATCTGCTAATGAGTATAACTTTAAAGCAAGTGGTCAAAATTTAAGATTTAAAGGATTTATGACATTATATGTAGAAGGAACAGATACAGACGAAAAACAAGAAGAAAGAACATTACCAGAACTAGAAAAAGGTCAAGAAGTTAAAAAGAAAGAAATAAACCCAAAACAAAGCTTTACAGAGCCACCTGCAAGATATACAGAAGCAACATTAGTAAAAGCATTAGAAGAAAAAGGGATAGGAAGACCAAGTACTTATTCACCAACTATAACAACTATTTTGGATAGAAGATATATAGAAAAAGACAAAAAACAATTGGTACCAACAGAACTTGGTAAAATTGTAAATAAATTATTAACAGAAAACTTTAAAGATATAGTAAATGTAGAATTTACTGCTAAAATAGAAGATGAGTTTGATGAAATTGCAGAAGGAAAAGAAGAATGGAAAGATATGATAAGGGAATTTTATGGACCATTTAAAGCTAATGTTGATAAAGTAGAAAAAGAATTGGAACACGTAAAATTAGAAGATGAGGTTTCAGATGTTGTATGTGATAAATGCGGAAGAATGATGGTTTATAAATATGGTAGATATGGTAAATTTTTAGCATGCCCAGGATATCCAGAATGTAAGAATGCAAAACCAATAATAGAAACAATTGATGTACCATGTCCAAAATGTGGAGCAAAAGTACAAGTTAGAAAAACGAAGAGAAAAAGAAATTATTATATTTGTGAAAATAACCCTGAATCTTGTGATTATATTTCTTGGAATAAACCAAAACCTGGAGAAAAATGGGATCCTAATGAGGAAAAGCCAGAAGAGAATAAAAGTAAAAATACAAATGTAAAAACTAAAACAAAAGCCAAAAAAACAAAGAGTACAAGTACTAAAAAGAAATCAACAAAAAAATCTTCAAAGTAAATTAAATAGAAAGATATTATAAATTTAGTAAAAATATGCTATTTACGATTTATAATATCTTTTTTTATTGTTATGCATCTATTGCATAATGATAAAAAAAGATGTATAATATTTAACCAGGAAATTTAGCTATCAAGGAGAAAAAAATGATAGAAAATGAAAAAAATAGTAATAAAGACAATATAAAAGAACAAGAAGAAAAATTTAAAAATAGTATAAAAAAGATGAATGATTTTAAATATAGAAGTTTTAAACAAATAGTAAATTCTTTTTATAATGACGAAATAAATTGTTTAGGAGAAGAACAAGACACAGATTTAACAAAATATAAAGGCGAAATTAATATAGAACCAGAAATAATTTATGATAAATTACAAAATGATATTAAAGTACAATTTAAAATTGGTAAACAAAAGATGTATAGAATTAAGGATCTATCCCTTTTTTGTGATAATATGACTAAAAGAATAATGTTTAAATACGGAAATAAATTAGAATTTAAACATGTACCACAAGCTTTTAATGAACAAAGTCAAGAATTATTAGACTTTATTTTAAAATACGCAGAAATAATTAAATATGTAAATTCAAGTGCTAATGCAAATTATAGATATTATGGGAAAGCTTTAAATGAAAGTAGTATTATCTTAAATGGTGCTGGATTAGATGAAATATTTGAGATATTAAAAAACAAAAATGTTTTTTTTGAAAAAGACTTTAATAAGATTGTAGTAGAATTTATACCAAGTAATCCAAAAATTGAATTTTACTTAGAGAAAAAAGATTCAAATGAATATATGATAGTGCCAAGTATAGATATTTATAAAGTAAATATTTTAAAGGGAAAGGATTACACATATATATTACAAGAAAATAAATTATATAGATGTGATGATAACTATACTAAAACAACAATAAAATTATTAGAAATATTTAGACAAAACTATTTTAAAGAAGTTGTTTTAGGAGAGCAACAATTAAAAGAACTATTTTCAATAGTTGTACCAAAAGTTAAAAATAGCATAAAATTAAAAGAAATTGAAGAATCAGAAATAGAAAAGTATAAACCTAAAGAATTAATTGTAAAATTATTTTTTGACTTTGATAAAAATAATTATTTAATAGCAGATGTCAAGTTTTGTTATGAAGATGAAGAATTTAACCCATTAGAACAAAATATAAAAATAAAAGCGACAAGAAATATAGTAGAAGAAACAAAAGCTTTAAATATTATTAGAAGATCAGGATTTATGTATAATCCTAATAATCTAAAATTTATTTTGCCGAATGAAGAAAAAATATATGAATTCTTAACCAATGACATTAATTATTATTTAAAGAAGTATGATGTTTTAGTAACAGATAATTTTAAGAAGAAACAAATAAAACAACCTAAAATAGGATCGATAGGATTAAAAGTAGAAAATAATCTGTTATCAATAGATTTAAATGACATAAATATTAATTTGGATGAATTAAAAGACATAATGCAAAGTTATGATCTTAAAAAAAAATATCATAGATTAAAAAACGGGGAATTTTTAAGTTTAGAAGAAAATAAAGATGTTGAATTTTTAGATAAGCTTGTAAAAGGAACAAATATAGATTATAAAGATTTAAAACAAGGAACTGTTAATTTACCAGTATATAGAACATTATATTTAGATAAAATTTTAAAAGATATAAATAATACACAAGTAATAAAAAATACAGAATACAAAAAAATGGCACAAGGATTAGATAAAGATAAAATAGAAGAAGAAGTACAAATACCTAAAGAATTTGAAAATGTATTAAGATATTATCAAAAAGCAGGATTTAAATGGTTGAAAGTATTGGATAAATATGGGTTTGGCGGAATATTAGCCGATGATATGGGACTTGGTAAAACAATACAACTTTTATCTGTTGTAACAGCATATATTAATTCGGTTTCGCTAAATGAAAGGAAGACTTCTTTTGTTGTGTCTCCTAGCTCTTTAACATTAAATTGGCAAAGTGAAGCAAATAAATTTGCAAAAAATTTAAAAACTTTAGTAATCCAAGGAAATGCACAGGAAAGAAAAGAAAAAATACAGAATTTAGATAATTATGATTTGGTTATAACATCATATGATTTGTTAAAACGAGATATAGAATTATATATAAAGAAAAATTATTGTTTTAAATATATTATAGCAGATGAAGCACAGTATTTAAAAAATAGTAATACGCAAAATGCAAAATCAATAAAAGAAATAAAAGCAGATACAAGATATGCACTGACGGGAACTCCTATAGAAAACTCATTAGCAGAATTATGGTCAATATTTGATTTTATTATGCCTGGTTATTTATTTAGTTATAAAATATTTAAAAACTTATATGAGGTTCCAATAGTAAAAGATACAGATTTAAGTGCAATGAGAAAATTAAAAACACTTATAGAACCATTTGTTTTAAGAAGAACTAAGAAAGAAGTTTTAACAGAACTTCCGGATAAAACTGTGACAATATTAAAAAATGAAATGAAAGATGAACAAGAAAAAATATATCTATCATATTTGGCAGATGCAAAAGAAGAAGTTGCAAATGAAATAAATATAAATGGATATGAAAGAAGTCAAATTAAAATATTAGCGGCTCTTACAAGATTAAGACAAATATGCTGTCATCCAGGTTTGTTTATAGATGGATACACAGAAGGTAGTAGTAAATTAGAACAATGCATAGAAATATTAAAAGATGGTGTTGCTTCAGGACATAAAATATTATTGTTTTCTGGATATACATCAATGTTTGAATTTATAGAAGAAGAATTAAATAAAAACAACATAAAATATTTTAAATTAACAGGAGCAACAAAAGTTGAAGAAAGAATAGACTTAGTTAATAAATTTAACGAAGACAAAGATATTAAAGTATTTTTAATTTCACTTAAAGCAGGCCGGAACAGGACTTAATTTAACAGGAGCAGACATGGTAATTCACTATGATCCATGGTGGAACTCATCTGCAGAGAATCAGGCAACAGATAGAGCATATAGAATAGGACAAAAAAATAATGTGCAAGTCTATAAATTAATTACAGAAAACTCTATTGAAGAAAAAATATATGAATTACAGCAAAAAAAATCAGAATTAATAGAAAATATGTTAGATACAGAAACAACGTTTATAAATAAATTATCAAAAGAAGATATTATAAATTTATTTAATTAAGAAAGGTAAGAAATGAACGAATATATTACAGTAATAGGTGGAGGTTTAGCAGGTTGTGAAGCTGCATATCAAATTGCTAAAAGAGGAATAAAAGTAAAATTATATGAAATGAAACCTACTAAGTTTTCTGAAGCACATAGCAATAAAAATTTAGCAGAAATTGTTTGTAGCAATTCTTTTAAATCAAATCTTTTAACAAATGCATGTGGGGTTTTAAAAGAAGAGTTAAGAATTTTAGAATCCTTATTAATAAAAATAGCTGATGAGACTAAAGTGCCTGCTGGGCAAGCGTTAGCAGTGGATAGGGAAAAATTTGCAGAAGAAGTTACTAAAAAAATCAAAGAGAATCCTTTAATAGAAGTTATAAATGAGGAAGTTACAGATATAGAAGATATGACTAAAAATGGTATCGTTATAATAGCAACAGGTCCTTTAACTTCAGAAGGTTTATCAAAAAGCATATCTAAATTAATTGGGGAAAACAAATTATATTTTTATGATGCAGCAGCACCTATAATTAGTAAAGATTCAATTGATTTTAGTATTGCATTTTATGGAAATAGATATGATCAAGAAAAAAAGAAAGACGAAACAGAAGAAGAGTGGAGAAAAAAACAAGAAATTCAGGAAAAAAGTTATATAAATCTTCCTATGAATAAAGAACAATATGAGAAACTTTGGCAAGAATTAACTAATGCAGAAATAGTTACGTTGCATGAATTTGAAAAAAGAGAAATATTTGAAGGATGTATGCCAATAGAAGTTATGGCTAAAAGAGGAATAGATACTTTACGATTTGGACCATTAAAACCTGTTGGTTTTGATGACCCCAGAACAATGAAAAGACCATATGCTGTTGTTCAGCTAAGGCAAGATAATTCAGAGGGAAACTTGTATAATATAGTTGGATTTCAAACAAATTTAAAATTTGGAGAACAAAAAAGAGTATTTAGTATTATACCAGGATTAGAAAATGCGGAATTTGTTAAATATGGTGTAATGCATAGAAATACTTACATTAATTCTACTAATTTGTTAGATAATACATATAGATTAAAAACATCAAATAATGTTTATTTTGCTGGGCAAATAACAGGAGTAGAAGGATATGTAGAATCAATATCTTCTGGAATGGTTGCAGCATTAAATGCAGTAGAGCAGTATAACAGAACAGGTAAAAAAATGGAATTTTCAAATTATACTGTAATTGGAGCATTAGCTAAATATATAAGCACACCAAATGAAAAGTTCCAACCTATGAATGCTAATTTTGGGATATTACCTGAATTAGATGAAAAAATTAAAGACAAAAAATTAAGATATCAAACATTAGGAAATAGAGCAATAATAAATATAAAGAACAGCAAAGAGTGAAATGCTGTTCTTTATATTTATTACAAAAATGTTACGAAAATATTAAAATATGATTAACTTTTGTAAAATTATTGAAATTTCTGCGAATCTTTAGTAAAATAAATAATAGTATTATTGATCGGACTACATTTTCAAGGAGGAAAAAATATGGAAGAAAATTTAATAAGTATACTACAGGAAGAAATTAATGATAATATAAATAATTTCCAAGAGATATTAAAAAAAGAAGAAATGGAAACTGGTATTAGTAAAAGTTATGAAAGTTTATTAAAAGATAGAGAACAAGCAAGAAGAGAAATTGAAAATAATGGAGCTGGAAAAGAAGAAGCAGAGATTGATTTACAAAAGATAGAAAATGAAATTAAACAATTAGAAGCTAAAAAAGAACAAATAAGAACAGAACTAAACCAAAAATTAATAAATAAAAAAAGTGATATGACAAAAGCAAAAAATTTAATTGAACAAAAAAGAAAATGCCAAAAAATAGTAGAAACACAAGAACAAGCACTAGATAGTTTAAAAAGACGCAAAGAAGAAGCTGTCAAAGAAATTGAAAACAATGGAGCTGGAAAGAATGAAGCTGAGTTAGACTTAATAAAAATAGATAGCGAAATGGCTGAAAAGCAAAAGCTAATAGATGACAATAAGAATACGATAAAATCTATAGAAAATAAAATAGATAGATTCGTTTCAAAATATAATATTGCAGGCATAGTTGCACAAAGAGAGGAAAAAGCTAGACAAGAACAAGAAAAAATAGAAAAAGAATTTAAGAAGTCTAAAAATGAAATATTAGATTCTTATATTGATGAGTTAGATGATTTTTTAGTTAAAAAAAATATAAACGAAACATCTGAAAATGAACAGGAAGATGATGTGCAACCCAAACCTAAACATAAAGAAAATAAACAAGAAGATGATGTACAACCAGAACCTAAACATGAAGAAAATGAACAAGAAGATGATGTACAACCAGAACCTGAACATGAAGAAAATAAACAAGAAGATGATGCACAACCAGAACCTGAACATGAAGAAAACGAACAGGAAGATGACGGACAACCAAAGCCTGAACACGGAGAAGAAGAGCAAGAAGATGGCTGGCAACCAGAACCTGAACATGAAGAAAATAAACCTAAATACAAAATTGAAATTGGAAGAACAGCAAAAATTACAATTGGTGATAAAATTTATGAAGTGTCAGCAGAAGAAATGGCTAAAAAAGTTATGAATCAAAATGTATATGATAGAATAGAAGCTATAATATTCAATACAAATATGGAAAGAGAAGATCAAATAAAACTTATTGATCTGTATCGTAACAAATGTATTGTTGAACAATATAAAAATAAAAAAATTAAATGGCATGAAATAAAAGATAAAAATTTAAATCCTAGAAAATTTGTGGTTGATTTCTTTGATCCCAAAAAAGGACCTTTTAAAGATTATGATCCTACTATGATTGTTGATCCTGAAATTATGGAAGATGTGGATGAACTTGAAATAGAATGTAATGCAGATGAACTATCAAAAGTTAATGTTTTTAAAAGAATATTTAAAAAAGAAATGAACCGAAGCCAAAAAGCAGATTTGTTAGTGGCAGCAAAAAATCTTGCAAACCAAGGAATTGTAAAAATAAAAGGTGAATACAAAATGAATTTTGCAGAAAAAATGCTATCTAGATTTTCAAAAACACAAAGATTGCCAGAACCATCAGATGCTCAAGTTGAAGCTGCATACAAATATAACGAAAATAGAGATAAAGAAAACTTTAGGGATAGTATAAAGAATTTTAAAAGTGAAATGAGCAAAGAAGGATATAAAGAGATGAAAAGTCTAGCTAAGTCAGAAGAAAAGAAAAATAAAGAGTCAAATGATGAAAGGGATTCTGAAGAAGATGAAGAATATCTTGATATCTAAAAAACTCAATAAAATTCAAGGAATTTATTGACTTATTTGGTAAAAAATGATAAAATGATACCGTTATGGTAAATTGCACAAAGTATGCAATTCCGTAACGGTATATTTATTTTTAGGAGGTGAAATTTAAGTGCCAACAATTAATCAATTAGTAAGAAAAGGAAGAAAAACAGGTGTTACAAAATCAAACTCACCAGCATTACAACATGGATTTAACTCAAAGAAAAATAGACCAACAAATGCTAAATCTCCACAAAAAAGAGGAGTTTGTACTGTAGTAAAAACAGTTACACCTAAAAAGCCAAACTCAGCTTTAAGAAAAGTTGCCAGAGTTAGACTTTCTAATGGTTACGAAGTTACATCTTATATCCCAGGTATAGGACATAACTTACAAGAACACAGTGTTGTATTAATAAGAGGTGGTAGGGT
>CAKPAX010000030.1 GCA_934133175.1 uncultured Clostridia bacterium
AAAATGTTAAGTAGTATATATACAAATAAAGGATTTTATATAGGAAGATATGAAGCAGGAATAGCAGGTAGTGATGAGAATACAAGTTTAGCAAGATATAGTAGAACAGAAATAACAAGTAGTTCACCAAAAGCAGTAAGTAAACAGAATATGATACCATATAATAATGTAAGATGTAGTGAAGCACAGCAATTAGCAACTGGAATGATTACAGGAACTAAAACAAGTAGTTTAATGTATGGAATACAATGGGATTTGGTATGTAAATTTTTAGAAGTAAAAGGTAATTGGGATAAAACTGAAAAAACAGCACAATATTATATAAAAGAAAATAGTACAAGTTGGGGAAATTATGACAATAGTACGTTTACGATAAATAGTGCAAAAGCAAAAAAATATAACATAAGTAATAAATCATGTGATGATATAACAGGAAATAAAGCAAGTTCAAGTAGCATATTATTAACAACAGGAGCAAGTGAACAAAATAACAAAATGAATATATATGATTTTGCAGGAAACGAATGTGAATGGACATTAGAACAAACTACCAACACCCGCGCTCCTTGTAGCGTTATGGGAGGCATTTACAACGACAACGGCATCGACTATCCAGCTTCTTATCGCATTGTCAGTAACACGACTTACAGCTACAGCGGCATTGGATTACGTGTTTCACTTTATTAGTAGAACTGTGTTCTAAAACCGTGTTTATAACTTGTAAATAAAATAGTTAAATAGAGTAATTGAATAAGAGTTACTAACGGATTTATACGTTAGTATGGAAATTTCTTATAACAGAGTATAAAATTAATAAATGTAGGAAAAAGACAAAAGTCAATTTCCTATATTTTTTTGCCCAAAATTAAAATCCATATCTTTTAAAGCTAAAATTAAAAATAAAAATTAAGACTTCGTTCAAAAATTTCAATAAATAACTAGTAAAAAAGATTATAATGATATATAATATGAAAAGTAAAAAATATAAATAAAAGGAGAAAATATGGCAGTAATAATAGATGGAAAAGAATTAGCAAGAAAAACAAGAAGTAATCTAAAAATAGATTGTGAAGAACTAAAGAAAAAAGGAATAGCACCTAAATTGGCTGTTATATTAGTTGGAGATGATAAAGCTTCAAAAGTATATGTAAAAAACAAAAATAAAGCATGCGAGGATGTTGGAATTGAATTTGAAGAACATATATTAGAAGCAGAAATAACACAGAAACAATTAATAGACTTAATAGAAGAATTAAATAATAGAAAAGATATAAATGGAATACTATTGCAAAGTCCAATACCTGCACATTTAGATATAAATGAGGCATTTAGAAAAATTGCACCAGAAAAAGATGTTGATGGATTTAATCCTGTAAATGTAGGAAAGCTTTCATTAAATCAAGATACATTTGTATCTTGTACACCATATGGAATAATGAAAATGTTTGAAGAATATAAAATAGATTTAGAAGGAAAAGATGTTGTAATAATAGGAAGAAGCAATATTGTTGGAAAACCATTAATTCAATGTTGTCTAAATAATAATGCAACAGTTACAGTATGCCATTCAAGAACAAAAAATTTAAAAGAACATGTAAAAAGAGCAGATGTAGTTATTGCTGCAATAGGAAAATCTAAATTTATTACAGAAGATATGATTAAAGAGGGAGCAGTTGTAATAGATGTAGGAATAAATAGAGGAGAAGATGGAAAATTAACAGGAGATGTTGATTTTGAAAATGTTGAAAAAAAGGCAAGCTATATAACACCGGTTCCAGGGGGAGTTGGACCAATGACAATAGCAATGCTTATGAATAATGTTATTAAAGCTACACAAAATCAAATATAAATAAAAATTAGGGGCATTTATTATAGTTAAATTTAGACTATAATAAGTGTCTTTTTATGTTTTTAGAAAGGGTGATTAATATAGAAAATAAAAAGTATTGGGTATGGCTTACATTAATAAAAATTAATGTAAGAAAAAAGTTAGAATTATTAGAAAAATATAAAACTCCAGAGGTTATATATAATTTAAGTAAAAGTAAATTAAGTAATAATAATTTAAATGATAAAGACATAGAAAAAATATTAAATAAAGAAATTAGAATAGATTTAAAAAAACATTTAGAATATATGAAATTAAATAATATAAAAATTATAAATATATTTGATGAAAATTATCCTAAAATATTAAAACAAATATATGATCCACCTATAAGTTTATATGTAATAGGAAATGATAAAATATTAAATGAAAACAATATTGCAATAATAGGTTGTAGAGAATGTACTAAATATGGAGAAAAACAAGCAAAAGTATTTTCTTATAAATTAGCAAAAGAAAATATTAATATAGTAAGTGGACTTGCAAAAGGTGTGGATAGTTATGCACATATTGGAACTTTATATGCAAATGGAAAAACAATTGCGGTTCTAGGAAATGGATTAGATACAATTTATCCAAAAGAAAATGTAGATTTAGCAAAACAAATAATAAAAAACAAAGGATGTATAGTTTCAGAATATCCATTAGGAACAAAGCCAGAAAAACAAAACTTTCCTCAAAGAAATAGAATTATTAGTGGAATAAGTAAAGGAGTATTAGTTATAGAAGCTAAAGAACAAAGTGGAACATTAATTACTGTAGATTTTGCATTAGAACAAGGAAGAGACGTTTTTGTATTGCCAGGAAATATAGATTCCATTAGTTCAATAGGAACAAATAGATTAATTCAAGAGGGAGCAAAATTGGTTACAACATATGAAGAAATTTTAAAATAGTAAAATTATATATACAGTTAAGTTTATATATGATAAAATTTTAATATAAAAATTTAATAATTTTGAAACCAAATGCTAGTTTAAATTGTATTCTTAGTATAAGGGGGTAAATATGCAAAACGAAAATAAAATAAAAGAAGTAATAGAAAAATATTCAGATACAGTATATAGAATTGCACTAACAAGATGTGGGATTGTTGAAAACGCTGAAGACATATATCAAGAAGTATTTTTGAAATTCAGTGAAAAAATGCCTAAATTTAAAAATAATGAACATGAAAAAGCATGGTTTATTAGAGTTACAATCAATTTAACAAAAAATTTAAAAAGATCATCTTGGAATAGGAAAGTAGTAACTTTAGATGAAAATATTGTGTTTGAAAATAAAGAAGAAAATGAAGTGTTTTCAGTAGTTTGTGGATTACCTCAAAATTATAAAACAGTAATATATTTATTGTATTATGAAGGCTATAAGGTAAAAGAAATAGCTAATTTAATGGGAACAAAGGAAGGAACTATAAAAAGTTGGTTATTTAGGGCAAGAGAGATGCTAAAAGAAAAATTAGAAGGAGGTTTTGAAGATGAATAAAGATAATTATAAAAAAGCAATAGACCAAATTCATGTAAAAGAAAGTTTAAAGCAAAATACATTTGAAAAAGTTTTAGAACAAAAAAATTCAAAAAAGAAAACTTATATAAAATATTTTATTAGTTGTGCAGCAATGTTTTTGATAATTTTTTCTACTGGTATTATATATATTAAAAATGAAGAGAAAGTAAACAACAATAATAATATACAAATATCAAAGAAAACAGATGATTTACCAAGATTTGAAAATATTGAACAATTAAAAAAAGTTATAAAGAAAAATCAAAAAGATAATGAAAAGAAAAACTATTTTCAAAAAGAATCTATTATAGCAGATACAGCAACTGCTACAGATTCTAATAGAGAGACAGTAAAGGAAGAAAGTGATTATTCTAAAACAAATGTGCAAGTAGAAAATGTTGATGAAGCGGATATTGTAAAAACAGATGGAAATTATATCTATTATGTTTCTAATGAAACTGTATATATAGTAAAAGCAGATGAATTAAAGATAGTATCAAAAATAAAAAAAGAAGATAAAAATGATAGATTTGCACCTAATGAAATATTTATAAATAATGATAAATTAGTAATATTAGGAATGGAAAATAGTTATCAAACTACAATAACACAAAGTACATCAGATGTTGCTAGAGATTATGTTGGAACAACTTCAAGTTACCAAACAAAAGCATATGTATATGACATATCAAATAAAGAAAATCCTAAACAAATAAGAGAAGTAGCATTAGATGGAAATTATAATAATTCAAGAATGATAGGAGATAATGTTTATTTTATTACAACAAAAGGAATGAGATATTTTTATGACCAAATAAAAGATGAAGATATATTACCTAAATTTAAAGATACAGTTGTATCATATGATATGCAAACAATGAAATGTACAGATATAGCTTATTTTAACAATACTGAATCTAGTAATTATTTATTAGTTGCAGGATTTAATATTAATAATAATGAAAAAGTCAATATTGAAACATTTTTTGGAGCAAGTGATATTGTATATGCAAGTGAAAAGAATTTATATATAACAGAAACAGTATATGATAATTATTATGATGAAAAAGAAAATACAATTTATAAGTTTAATTTAGATAATTCAAAAGTAAAATTACAATGCAAAGGAAAAGTAAATGGATATTTAAATAATCAATTTTCAATGGACGAATATGATGGAAAATTAAGAATTGCAACAACATCAGATTATAGTAAAGACTCAACAAATGCTGTATATGTTTTTGATGAAAATTTAAATCAAATTGGTAAATTAGAAGATTTAGCAAAAGGAGAAAAAATATATTCTGTAAGATTTATTGGGAAAGTAGGTTATGTAGTAACTTTTAAACAAGTAGATCCACTTTTTGTAATAGATTTATCAGATCCTAAAAATCCAGAAGTAAAAGGACAATTAAAAATTCCTGGTTATAGTAGTTATTTACACCCATATGATGAAAATCATATAATTGGAATAGGATATAATACTAAATCAAATGGATATGGAGGAATTACAAATTCATCAATGAAAATGTCTATGTTTGATGTTTCAAATTTAGAAGATCCAAAAGAATTATTTAATATAAACATTGGAGATGATTATGCATACTCAGAAGTTTTATCAGAGCATAAAGCATTATTTTACAATAAAGAAAAGGATTTAATAGGATTTCCTATAACTTATAGAGGCAAAAGAACATCAAACGATAAAAATGGATTTGTAATATATAAAATAGATTTAAATAAAGGTTTTGAAAAATATGGAGAAATAACACAAGAAATAAATTATAAGACAAATTTTGATAGAGCAATATATATAGGAAATACATTTTATACATTATCACAAAGTAAAATAATAGCGTATGATTTAAATACAATAAATAAATTAAATGAATTAAATTTAGATTAAAATAAAAGTAAGAAATACTCTTAAAGTATAGAGTATTTCTTATTTTTATGATATATTATAGAAAAAATTGAAAGAGTGATACAAAATGGAAAATAAAGTGCCAGATTTTTTATATAATATGCTAATAGAACAATATGGTGAAGAAGTAAGTAACAAAATAATAGATGGATTTGGGCAAAATAGAAAATTAACATTAAGAATAAATAAATTAAAAACAACTGTAGAAAATGTAAAAAAAATCTTAACGAATTTAAAAATAAAATTTAGTGAAGTTTCTTGGAGTGAAGATGCACTTATAATAGAGGGAACAACAAAACAAGAAATATTAGAATTAGAAATATATATAAATGGAGAAATATATTTACAAAGTTTATCTTCTATGATTCCTGCATTAATATTAAATCCTGAAGCTAATGAAAATATATTAGATATGGCTGCAGCTCCTGGTGGTAAAACAACACAAATGTCAGCAATTTCAAATAATTTAGCATTAATTACAGCATGTGAAAAAAATAAAATAAGAGCAGAAAGATTAAAATATAACATACATAAGCAAGGAGCTAATAGGGTTAATGTATTAGTTGAAGATTCAAGAAAACTTGATGATAATTTTTCATTTGATAAAATCTTGTTGGATGCACCTTGTAGTGGAAGCGGAACAATAAACATTTTTGATGAAAAGTTAAATAAATATTTTACTAAAGAATTAGTAGATAGATCAATAAAAACACAAAAAGAATTATTACAAAAAGCTATAAAAGTATTAAAAAAGGGTGGAGAAATGGTCTATTCTACATGTTCCATATTAAAGCAGGAAAATGAAGAAAATATAGAAAAATTTTTAAAAAATAATCAATTAGAAATAGTGCCAATTGATATAGAACTTTTAAAAGATATAC
This sequence comes from uncultured Clostridia bacterium, assembly GCA_934133175.1. Lineage (GTDB taxonomy): Bacteria > Bacillota > Clostridia > TANB77 > CAG-508 > CAG-269. Next base: position 6,200 of record CAKPAX010000030.1, read on the forward strand.
CTTTATTACCATCAAAAATAGAAGGTGTAATCACAGTATGTCCAAATGAATTATATGAAGGATTTTTTGTAGCAAAATTAAGAAAAAAATAGTATACAAAATAATTTTAATATACTATAATTTAACAAAATGCAAAATAAGGAGTAATGTAATGGTAAAAAATAAAGAAAAATTAAGAAATATATTAATAGTTGTATTAATTATTATAATGAGCATAATAATGTTATTTTATCAAAGCAAAAAAATTGGATTTCATGAAGACGAAATGTATACAATAGCATCTTCTATTAATCCATATGATGGTGTAATGTCAGCATATGGAGAAAAAGATAATCAAACAATAATGTTAGAAAAATATGTTTCAAATGATAATATTTTTATAGAAATAAAAAATGCTATACATTATGTGTTACACCAAGATGAATATAGCGAAGAAATGGGAGAATTATATAGAAATCAAAAGCCAGAATGGAAAACAAGAGATGATGTACAGAAGTATATGACATTATCAAAAGATAATTACTTGAACTTTAAATCAATATATTATAATCAAACAAAAGACAATCATCCTCCATTTTTTTATACATTAGTACATATATCAAGTATATTCTTTAATGGACAATTTACAAAATATACAGTTTTTGTTGTAAATATAATTGCTTTTATATTAAGTTGTTTTGTAATTAAAAGTATTTTTAAGGTGATTAATAAAGAAAATTTGACTATACCAACATTAATATTTTTTGGATTAGCTATGGGAACAATAACTATGGTTATATACCAAAGAATGTATATGTTATTAACATTTTTTATTTTATTATATTTTTATTTAAGTTTAAAGATATACAAAAACGATTTTAAACTTACACCAAAAATGAATATTGCATTGGGAGTTACAACAGTTTTAGGATTTCTAACACAATACTTTTTTGCAATTTATGCATTTTTTATATGTTTGATTATGATAGTAAAAATGGCAAAAGATAAAAAATACAAAGAAATAATAAAATATATAGGTTTCCATATATTATACGCAATAATAGGAGTTCTTTTATTTGTACCATGCATAGATCACTTATTATTTTCAGATAGAGGAGTATCAAATTTAGGAAATTCAGAATATTTTAAACATGCTAAGCAATATATAGAATTTTTATTATTTTCTTTTACAATAAAAAATAATATGATAATTGCAAGTGTTTTATTGATATTATTATTTGCTGGAATAGTATATATGTATAAAAAATCAAATCAAAAGTTTATTATATTAATATCAACTATTCCAAGTATATGCTATTTCTTTATTGCAGTAAAATTAACATCATTCCAAGAATTAAGATATGTAATGCCTATGCTACCATTTATATCAATTACATTATTTTTAATATTAGATAATATATTTAAATTTAAATACAAAAATATAGTTTTTATAGCTATGGCAACATTAGTAATTATAAATGGAATTGTGTTTTCAAATCCAAAATTCTTATTTAGTGAATATAAAGAATCATTAGATATTGCAGAACAAAATAAGGATAAATGTTTTGTTTTTGTATATGATAATTTCTTTAATCACATACAAGATATACCAGAAATGATGATTTATAAAAAATCAATTATAATAAATACAAGTAGGGAAGAAGAAAAATATTTTATAGAAGATAAAGAGTTAAATAATGAAGATTCATTTATTTTATGTATAAAAACTTATATGGATAATGATAAAATTATAAATGAACTAAAAGAAAAAACAGAATTTAAGAATTTTACAAGACTTTATTCAGGTGGTAATTCTCATGAGGTTATAAGTAATAACTTGTATATGGTGTCAAAGTAAAACAAAAAAATAAATAGTTATAATACAACCTTCATACGAATACAATTAAACAAAAGTATTCATATGGAGGTTTTCTTTATGAAAAATTATTCAATAGAAGAGCGTGCCATAAATTTAGCACATTATATTATAGATTCAAAAGATACAGTAAGGGGAACAGCTAAAAAATTTGGAATAAGCAAAAGTACAGTACACAAAGATGTATCTGAAAGGCTACAAAAAATTAATCCGGCATTAGCACATGAAGTGAGATTAATATTAGATGAAAATAAAGCAGAAAGGCATATTAGAGGAGGGATGGCAACAAAATTAAAATATAGTAGTATTAAATAAAGTTAAGACAAAGGAATAGGAAAACCTAAACCTTTGTCTTATAAAAATTTAACATTCTTTTTTCCATTTGCTCCAACTCCATCAATACCTTTTTTGCCATCTCTTAGTTCATTTTCAATATCCTTTATAGTTATATATTTGTAATTATCTGTTATAGCAACTTTTTCAGCTACTATTAAAGGATCTAAAAAATCTATTAAAATTCGTGCTGGAGAAGATGCAAAATTGGCACCAGCAGTAATTAAAGCTTCAAAATAACTCTGACATGCACCTGCAAATATAACTAAATTTTTATTAGTTTCTTTATCATATCTTCTAGCTTCTTTTACAGTTCGTATAAAGTATCTAGAATTTCTATAATTATATATATCGTTGTAACCTGACTCTTTTTTTATCATACCATCATGTCCAGTGATAACTAATATATCAGGACTATAATATTTTAATAAATTGTATACTACTTTAGGTTGTTTACTTTCGGGAATATTTTTTACAATTGCATTTAATCCCATTTCTCTATAATATCTTAGAGATTTTTGACTGTATTTTCTATCTCCATCAAGATGTAGAATTTTGCCAGTAATAATTTTCTCAGTATTTCTATGATCTTTTTTTATTAATGATTTTTCTTTAGAATTTATAATTTTATTTATAGATATTCTTTCTTCTAATTTTGTATCAAAAGATCTTAAATTATTTTCAATCATTTCCTTTTTTACTAGAGATAAGTCTTCAATATAACTATCTGCTTCAATTCTTTCGGTAAGACCTTTTAGTAAAACTATTTTTTTTCCATTTGATAGTTTTATTATTTTTTTTACTATAAATAATATGTCATTATTATATGAATTTCTACTTACTATAGTGCCTTTTCTTATTTTTTCCAATGTAATCACCTCATAATAAAAGGTTATTATATAATATGTCGATTCTTGTCAAAATGTTAACTAAGGCAGGTAAATTGATGTAAAGTTATTCAAAAAAGCTTTTGTAATATTTTTGTAATAATAATGTAATACAAACGTAATAAACACCCAGTCAAATAATGAAGAGGTTGAAAATAGTGAAGTACAGCGATTTACGAAAAAAATCTTCTTTTGACATTTTTTGGTATAAATGGTATAATCGACTCAGTTTTAAGGAGTAGGTGAGATTATGATTTGCAAAAATGATATCTTAAATTTAAAGAGTGACATCATAGATAAAGTAGGTCAAAAGATAATTGTCAAAGGATCTTTAGGAAGAAGCAAAGCCTTTGAAAAAGAAGCCACAATAGAAAAAGCATATCCTAATATTTTTGTAGTAAAATATGAGGAAAATGATAGAAATGTAACTTATAGTTATACAGATGTATTAACTAGAACAGTTGAAGTTGAAGTGTTTGATGGAAATTCATATAGTCCATTAATACCACCAATAATGGATACAAAAGAGAAGAAAGAAATATTATAAACAAAAAAAGTAGGTTTTTCCTACTTTTTTTATTTGATTGTCATAAAAATAACTTATCCTAAATATATATGAATAAAAGTATATTAAGGAGGTATAAAAGATTATGGTCGAAACAACAAATGAAAATTTATCAGTAAATAGATTAGTTTCAGAAAAAAATGAAGTTATATTTGTAGAAGGAGATATGATTGTTCCAGATTCAAAACCAGATATATTAAATACAATAAATACAAGTGGAAATGTATGTATATATAAAAAAGAAGTTATGGATGAAAAAATTAGGCTGGATGGAAGCATAAATACATATATAATGTATATGGCAGATAATAGTGAAGAATCAGTAAGAGGTCTTAATACAAATCTAGATTTTTCTGAAAATGTAAATATTCCTAATTGCACATCTGATATGATGTCAAATACAAATGTTAATATAAAATCAATTGAATGTAAGATATTAAATGGAAGAAAAATTAATATAAGAGTAGGTCTTGAAGTAAATGTAAAAATTTATTCAAATGAAGATGTGGAAATAGTAAACAAAATAAATAATAATAATGATATTCAAGTATTAGAAGAAAATTTAAATGTGAATTCATTAGTAGGATGTGGAAATACAAAAGTATATGCAAAAGATACTATATCAATAGACAACACAGATAACCTAGCAGAAATATTAAAAGCAAATGTAAATCTAGTAGATAGAGACATAAAAATAAGTTATAACAAAGTATTAGCAAAAGCAGAAGCAGAAGTAAGAATTATGTACTTAACAGAAGAAAATACAATAAATACAATTGTTAATAAAATACCAGTTGTAAGTTTTATAGATATTCAAAATGTAAATGAAGGAAATTTATGTGATACTAATTATGAAATAAAAAATATGATAATAAAACCAAATAATGTGGAAGAACATTCTATATATATAGAATTAGAAGTAGAAGTAAGTTGTATGGTTTATGAAGAAAAACAAATAAATTTAATACAAGACTTATATAGTCCAATAGAAAAGGTAACATTTAATACAAGAAATATAAGAACAATGTCTAATAAAAATAATATGCAAAAAACATGCCAAATAAGAGAAAAAGTAAATATTCCAGAAATAGAAAATAAAAATTTAGTAGATGTAGATGTTATTCCTAAAATTAATAAAGAAAATAAAATTGGAGATAAAATAACATATGAAGGAGAATTACAATTTAATTTTATATTTATGTCAGCATCAATAAATGATATGAGTAGTAAAAAAGTAGATGTACCATTTCAATTTGATATAAATGATATAAAGAATGTAGAAAATATGAATATAATAACTAACATGGAAATTACATCACAAGATTTTGTATTGCAAGCTGGAGGAGATGTTAATTGTAATATAGATATATTATTTGAATTAAGTTTATCTCAAAATATTAATTTAAGTATAATACAAGGTTTAGATATAGAAGAAAATAGAGATTTAGAAGATTATAGCCTTATATTATATATTGTAAAAAAGGATGATACATTGTGGAAAATTGCCAAAAAATTTAGTAGTATAATAGATGATATTGTAAGAGTTAATGGAATTGAAAATCCAGATAAAATAGAAATAGGTCAAAAACTATTTATTCCTAAATATGTAAAAAATTCGGGAAGATCTAATGCAGAATCTAACATAATAATGAATTATGTATAAGATTTATTCTCGTAAAAGAATAAAAATTCCCAATGTAAATAAATTATTTAATAAAAATACTAAAAAACAAATATATTTTAGAAAAACATCAAAAATTTTTTTAGTATTAATTATTGCATTTAGTGTTGTTGATTTTATTTTTAAGGCAGTAAACCCTATATTTGAAACATTATGTGAGGATGAAGCAAAGTCAATAGCAACATTAATAACAAACGAACAAGCAACAGTGGTTATGAAAGAACATGAATATGGAGAATTATTTACAGTGGAAAAAGATAATAATGGCAATATAACTATGATAAGATCTAATATATTTCCTATAAATGAAATTACATCAAATATAGCTGTAAATATACAACAAGAGATTAATAAAAGAGGCGATGATGATATAGAGATTGCTTTACGGAAGTTTTACTGGTATACATTTGTTATCTGGAAGAGGACCAGGAGTAAAAATAAGGATATCTTCTATAGGAAATGTAGAAACTGATTTGAAAAGTGAGTTTAAAGCGCAAGGTATAAATCAAACTTTGCATAGAGTTTATTTACAAGTAAAGTGTGAAGTGAGCATATTAACACCATTTAAAGACATTACAAAAGAGATAACAAGCCAAGTTTTACTTGCAGAAAATGTAATTGTTGGAAAAATACCTTCTACTTATTACAATTTGGAAGGTATAGAAGATAAATCACAAGCATTAGAAATATTAGAGTAAAAAAGATATTTGTATATTTAAATACAAATATCTTTTTTTTTTTTCTAAAAATAGTGTACAATTAAATTAAAATAATATAAAATAATGATACAAAAATAAACAAAAGGGGGAGAAAATGTGAAAAGAAAAAGCAGGCAAAATAAGCATGCAAAAGGTATAACTCTGATAGCATTAGTAATTACAATAATAGTATTATTAATATTAGCAGGAGTTGCTATAAATGCATTATTTGGTGATAATGGTTTAATAACAAAAGCACAATTATCTTCATTTGCAACAGAAATGAAAACAATAAAAGAAAATGTTAGACTAAAACAAAATGAAAATGCAATGAAATTAGCAACAGAAAAAACATCAGAAGAGACATTTACAGAAAAATTAGATACATCAAAATTAAAAGTTTCTACAACATTTTTGCAACAAGTACAATATACTAGAGACGGGTATCCATCAGATAAAGAGCCAACAGCGTATAAAGAAGATGAGTACAATAAATTGATTGGACAAGATGGAATAATAGAAGGAATATATGTACTAGATAAGAAAACTGGAAATGGAAAAGAAAATACATATGTATATGATCAAAAATCTGATGTAGTATTTAAAATCCCTAAAACAAACATAGGAGGAAAAACGTATCATAGTTATGAGGTTGCACAATTACAAAAGGGTGGTTCAAGTAAAGATGGAGAAGATACTCCGGAAAAAGACCAAATAATAACAGAAGAGTCAGAAATTGTAACTGTTGGTGATGAAAAATATTATGGACCAAATATGAGTGGATTTGATGCTAAAAATACAAATTTAATATATTATTCATCAGACTTTAATTCGCAAGTAGAACTAACAGCAAAAGAATATATAGAGCAGGGACAAAAATATCAAATTGAGAAAGATGGAATGACATATACATTGCATAATTATGGTAGTAGAATGTGGGCAAATGCAAAAACAACTGCAAATGACTTAGAAGCATGGTGGGTATGGGTACCTAGGTATGCTTATAAAATAAATGAAACTGGAAATTTAGATGTAATATATGTAGATACAGCAAATAAACCATTAAATACAAAAAAAGCGCCTGATGGAACATTACCAGAAGGATATATAGTACATCCAGCATTTACAGTAGATGGAAATGAATTAAAAGGAATATGGATGAGTAAATATGATCCAAATTATGAAATACAACCATTAGCAAAAGGAAATTTAGCACCAGATATGGAAGGTTTTGATAAAAATAATACATATATAGAATTATATGATAGTACAACAGAAACTTTTTCGGAGGAAGTAAAATTAGCAGATGCAGACTTAAATACAGTAAACAAAGATAAAAAATGGTATGACTATGAAAATCAAGTATGGGCAAATGTAAAAACAAATGCAAATGGAATAGAAGCATGGTGGGTATGGATACCAAGATATGCATACAGAATACAAGATTTAACTAATTATAAAATAACAGATATAATATGCATAGGATTAGATAATAAACCATTGGACAAGGCAAAGTATCCTGATGGTCTGCCAGAAGGATATATAGTGCATCCAGCATTTACAGTAGATGGAAATGAATTATCTGGAATATGGATGAGTAAATATGACCCAAATTATGAAATACAATCATTAGCTAAAGGAAATTTAGCACCAGATATGGAAGGGTTTGATAAAGATAATACATATATAGAACTATATGATAGTGAAACAGGAACATTTGCAGAAGAAATAAAATTGGCAGATGCAGATTTAAGTACAATAAATAATGATAAAAAATGGTATGATTATGAAAATCAAGTATGGGCAAATGTAAAAACAAATGCAAATGGAATAGAAGCATGGTGGGTATGGACTCCAAGATACGCATATAGAATACAAGATTTAACAAACTATAAAATAACTGACATAATATTTATAGGAACCGATAATAAGCCATTAGATAAAGAAAAATATCCAGATGGATTACCAGATGGATACATAGTACATCCAGCATTTACAGTAGATGGAAATGAACTAAAAGGAATATGGATGAGTAAATATGATCCAAGCCAAGAGGCGGATAATTAAATTTTTATTTGAGGAGGAAGAAAGATGAGAGAAAAAATAAAATATATAAGTATAATAGCAATAGTTTTTCTTATGTTATTTACAATAAAATCTAATGCTGCTATGGCAATAAAACCTGGTACATCAAGTTGGACAAATATAAATGTATCTGAATCATATCAACAATGTTATAATTTAAGAAATTCTGATGCAACTTTAGGAAAAAATAATTTAGATCCACATTTAACATTAAATAAAGATTGGGGAGCAGTTGCATATTTAGCAATAAGTCCTTATGGAAAAGTAGAAAAAGATATACGTGGACCAAAAATATCAATAAATGGGACAAATTATTACACAACTACAGGAAATATAACAGGAGTAATGAACATGGGTGAATATTATACTCAAACATCTTCATTACTTGGAGGAAATGGGAATGATAATACTACGAATTTAACTAATAATTTAAGTACAAAATATGTAGAAAATTTAAGTGCAGAAACTAGTATTGAAAATACAAGAGGACAAGCCATAGCGGAAACATGGGGATGGTTTAGTAGTGATGAATACTATTCAACATCAAGTGCTCCAGTTGGAATTCGACATGGAATATTAGGATTAGGAAACTATGGATTTGGATATTATGGAAATGATTATAGTATTGGAATGGGAAGATCATCAACTGCAACTTTCAGACCAGTTATATGGAATATAAAATAAAAAATCTAATTAAATAACTAGAAAACATAGTATATTATGTACTATGTTTTTTTGTAAAATTCTTTAAAAATATTTGTAGAAAAATGTAGATTTTTTTGTTTTTATGATGTATAAATATAAAAAAGATAAAAGAAGAAAAGGATAATTATTATATGGAAAAAAACAAAGTAGAAGAAAGAGTTAATGGAGAAAAAGAAGAGATGCATAAAAAGAAAAGCTTTACTATTTTTGGAATAAGTATTTGGAGAATACTGGCATATTTTATTATTTATAGTATAGCTGGATATATAATAGAAACAGTTTTTGGATTATTAACAAAAGGAGTAATAGAAAGTAGAAAAAGTTTCCTATATGGACCGTTTTGTGCAATATATGGAGTAGGGGCTGTTATAATGATTGTTTCTTTGCAATACTTTAAGAAAAATAATTATACATTATTTTTTGGAGGTTTTGTAGTAGGTTCAATTGTAGAATACTTAGTTAGTTTAATTGGAGAATTTATATTTCATGTAAAATGGTGGGACTATTCAAATGAGCCATTTAATATTAATGGTAGAATTTGTGTAATGTTTTCATTGTTTTGGGGAGCACTTGCAATATATTTAATGTCGCATTTTAATATAAAGGTTGATAAATTAATTGACAAGATTAAAGAAAAAGTGTCATCAAAAATACTAAATTCTGCAGTGATTATAATAGTAATTTTTATGTTTTTAGATTGTGTTATAACAGGAGTAGCATTAAAAATGTTTTTTGCAGATTTAGTTCATGATTATAA
>CAKPAX010000031.1 GCA_934133175.1 uncultured Clostridia bacterium
ACGGAACGTTTTGTATTATACTATACCTTTTTTTGATTGTCAACACTTTTTTGAAAATATTTTTTATTTTTTTATTTCTTAATAAAAAGTGCAAAATAAAAAACTAGTAATCGTATATATTGTATTCATTTGATTGTTTTTTTATTACTAATTCTTCTGTTTTATTAATATTTTCATCTGCTGTTTGGTACCTAATTATATTAGCACATTTTGTTGTTATTTGTCAACATTTTTTTAAAAATTTTTTCAAGTTTTTTTATTGTTTTTTTCAACCTCTTTATTACCAGTAATTACGTCATTTTTAGTGGATTTATTTTTATATTTCTACAAGTATTAAATCATCACTTATACACTTTATATTTTGCCATGGTATTACAATATCATTATTAGAACTAAATATATTAAGCAATTTATTATTTCCGCCCGGTACTATTATAGATGTAATTATTCCTGTTTGTAAATCAGCACAAACATCTTGAACACATCCTAATCTTTTTCCATCTTTTATATTAATAACTTCTTTATGTCTAAAATCTAACCCTTTATCTCCCATATGTAACTCCTTTCTTCATATTTAATTATATGCAAAAACATTACTAACTTTTCTAAATTAGTAATGTTTTTACATTTATTATTTATATAATCTTTTTATATGATCGATTGCACTTTTTTCTAATCTAGATATTTGCGCTTGAGATATTCCAATTTCTTCTGCAACTTCCATTTGGGTTTTTCCGTCAAAAAACCTTTTTCTAACTACTATTTTTTCTTTATCATTTAACTTTTTCATAGCTTGTGCTATAGTCATACTCTCAGCCCATAATTCATCTGTATTTTTGCTATCTTTTACTTGATCCATAACATATATATTTTCACTACCATCATTATATATAGGTTCTTGCAATGATATTGGATCTTGTATTGCATCAAAACTAAATGCAATATCTTCTTTTTCAACTTCTAATTCTTTAGCTATTTCTTCTATTGTAGGCTCTTTACCATGAACTTTTGTATATTTTTCTTTATATTGCATAGCTTTATATGCTAAATCTCTTACAGACCTACTCACTCTTATACTATTATTGTCTCTCAAATACCTTCTTACTTCACCTATTATCATTGGAACCGCATACGTACTAAATTGTACATTTTGTTCTAAATCAAAATTATCTATGGCTTTTATTAGCCCAACACATCCAACCTGAAATAAATCATCTGCACTTTCTCCTCTTCCATAAAACCTTTGTATTACACTTAAAACCAATCTCAAATTACCATTTATAAACTCATTTCTTGCCTCTTCATCTCCATTTTTTATTTTTTTTAACAGTTCTTCTTTTTCTTCTTTTGATAGCAAAGGTAATTTTGACGTGTTAACTCCGCAAATCTCAACCTTATTAATCAAAACAAACCTCCTTTGGAAACAATTTATATTATTGTTTCCAAATATGAGCATTTTATTCTATCCTAAGAAAGTTCTATTTCTAAATAAAAATATTATTAATTTCACTTTTTGTTTTTCATCCTATTTTGCTTGAGATATCTTTTTTCATTTTATTTATAATCTTTTTCTCAAGTCTAGATATATAACTTTGTGATATTCCTAATTCATCAGCAACTTCCTTTTGAGTTTTTTCATTTCCTGTTATAAACCCAAATCTCATTTCCATTATATTTTTTTCTCGACTATTTAATTTTTCTATTGATGCTTTTAGTAATGTTTTGTCAACCTCATCTTCTAATTTTCTGTATGTAACATCTGGATCTGTTCCTAATATATCAGATAAAAGCAATTCATTTCCATCGCCGTCTTTATTTAACGGTTCATCTATAGAAACTTCTCCCTTTGTTTTATTACTTCTTCTTAAAAACATTAAGATTTCATTTTCTATGCATCTCGAAGCATATGTAGCTAATTTTATCTTTTTTTCTGAATTAAATGTATTAACTCCTTTCATTAGTCCTATTGTCCCTATCGATATTAAATCTTCTATTCCTATTCCTGTATTTTCAAACTTTTTAGCTATATAAACTACAAGTCTTAAATTCCTTTCTACTAACGTTTGTCTTGCTTGTAAATTATCCTCGTTTGATAACTGTTTTATAAGTTCTTCTTCCTCTTCCTGTGGTAATGGTGGTGGTAATGTTTGACTACCAGCAATATAAAAAATAGGAAGATACTCTTCTTCATTATCTTTATTCAAATATTTAACACAAATATTATTTATAGATTTAATTATTTTCGTTAAATCCATTCTTTTCCCTCCTTAAATAACCTCTAATCCAACCAAAGCTCTGTACTCTCCTTTTTTTGTTAGAGATTTGTTATATATTCCCACTATAGTTTTATTAACTATATATATTTCCTCTTCTTTTACTACTTTTACATTGTCAGCTTTTATTCCTAATAGCATCCCATTTTGTCTACCTAGTGATGTAAAAGGTATAACTTTTAATTTCAACATATATTCATTTTTTATTTTTTCTGGTACATTACTGAAATCACCTCCTAAAATTTCATTTAAGTTATTTAAAATTTCTTTTGGTATAACATCATAAAGCAATGTATGTTCTACTACTATTACAGGCGTATTAGTTATTGGTTCTTTTAATAAATTTCCTGTGTCAATCATTGCTATTGTTTCTATATTTTTATTATTCAAACTTATATCTATCTTACAATACATATCTTTTTTTGATATTCTGTTTTTCACAATTTTAAATGTTATAACAACCACTATAAATCCAACTATTGCAGACAACATAACAGTTTTTAAAGGGTATGTTCCCAACAATACACCATTTTTCATTAAAATATCTTGTGGTTTTATAAAATACAGTAACGAAAATGCTGCACCCCCAAAAACAAATGATGTTAAATAAAATAATAATATTTGTTTACACAATATTTTTATATTTTGAGGTTTAAATCCAATATATATCATTATTATTGATAGCAATATTTTTACAAAAATTGTTGAATATATCTCTAATGTCGATGTATAAGCAAATATAGCATATAAAGCACCAATAAGACTACTTCCAAGAATTCTTACATTATTCCTATGAATTTTAAGTACAATAGCTACTGTTAATAATATTATGTAATTCATTATAAGGTTTTCAATCAAAACAATATCTATATAAATTGTCATTTTCATCACCTGCATACACATTTTACAGCTTAATTTATAAAAAAGCTGTCATTTCCTCTTGTAGAAAAAAAGAAATAATCTACATTTATAGATTATTTCTTTCTTTATTATCTTTTTATTTTTTTAATATAATATTTTTTTACAATTTAAAAGAGACAATATAATAATTGCCTCTTTTTTTATTACATATTTTTATTTTTGTTTTTTCTCAAAAATGAAGGAATATCTAAATCATTTTGTGATGAACTAACATCTGAACTAGATGGTATTGAATTTATTTTCTTTTCCCAAGCTTTAGAAACTGTATTCTCCACACCTATACTTGTTATTGGATCATTAGCTTTTTCAAAACCAGTAGCAATTACTGTTATTTGGATTTCGTCTTCCATTGATGGATCTGTAACTGTACCAAATATAATATTTGCTTCTGGATCTACACTGCGTTGAACTAATTCAGCTGCAGTATTTACTTCATGTAATCCTAAATCTTCACCACCAGTTATATTAATAATTACTCCTCTTGCTCCTTCTATTGATGTTTCTAATAATGGACTTTGAATAGCTTGTTTAGCAGCATCCTCTGCTCTATTTTCTCCTGAAGCTCTACCAATTCCCATATGAGCCATACCTGTATTTAGCATTATTGTTTTAACATCTGCAAAATCAAGGTTTACTAACCCTGGTACTGCAATTAAGTCAGATATACCTTGTACACCTTGTCTTAAAACATCATCAGCCATTTTAAAAGCTTCTATTATAGATGTTTTTCTATCAATTATTTGTAATAATTTATCATTTGGTATAACTACTAATGTATCTACTTTTCCTTTTAAACTTTCAATTCCTCTTTCTGCTTGAGAAAGTCTTTTTTTACCTTCAAATGTAAATGGTTTTGTAACAACACCTATTGTTAATATCCCCATTTCTTTTGCTGCTTGCGCAACTATTGGTGCAGCACCTGTACCTGTTCCACCACCCATTCCTGCTGTAACAAATACCATATCTGCTCCTCTTAATACTTCTGCAACTTCAGCTTTACTTTCTTCTGCTGATTGAGCTCCTATATCAGGATTAGCACCTGCTCCTAATCCTCTTGTTATTTTTTCACCTATTTGGATTTTTGTATTTGCTTTTGAATTTTGAAGAGCTTGTCTATCTGTATTAACAGCAATAAAATCTACTCCTTTTATTCCTGATTCAACCATTCTATTTACAGCATTATTACCAGCTCCACCTACACCAATAACTTTTATTGTTGCAGTTCCATCCATCATTGTTATATTGTTATTATCATCATTAAAGTCCATCATAAAGTTTTTTCCTCCCTTATTTCTTATTAAATTTATATTTTAAAATTAAAAACATTTTTATGAGTAAAAGAACTCTTTAATTCTTTCAACTATATTTTTGAAAATATTTTCATTAGTTTGTGTATCTATACTACTTGATACAGTTTTTGCAAAAGGTCTTGAAGCTATATAACGAACTAAAGCATAGCTAGTTCTATATTGTGGTTTTACTGTACTTATTAATCTTCCTGTTGATATTTTTACTGGTATATTCAAAATTATTTTTCCAGCAACATCACTTTTATTTATATTACTAATTCCTTGTCCTGTTAAAATAACATTATTTATTTTACTTTTTATACCTTGATTTGTTATATCTTTATTAACTATTGAAAATATTTCTTCTATTCTAGCTTCAATAATTTCTATCAATTCTGAGCTTTTTATAACTTTACTTTTTGTTTCATCTTTACAAGTATTTAACATTATTTCATTATCATTATCTATAAATGACTTTAATGCTAATCCATATTGTTTTTTTAATTTATCTGCTTCTTCTTCAGATATTCCTAAAACAACAGCTATATCATTTGTTATATTATCTCCACCTACAGGAATTGTGTTTGTATATACAAATGTTGAACCTTCAAAAACTCCTATATCTGTATTTCCAGCTCCTATATCTAATAACATTACATTATCATGTAACTCATTAACATCTAATATTAAATTTCTTTCTGCTAATGTTGCTGGAACTATTCCATCTATGTCTAATCCAGCTTTTTTAAATATATTGGATAATTGTCTAACAAAATTTTTATCAGCTAATATTATTTCTGCATTAACTGTAAAATTAGAACATAAACTTCCAATAGGATCAGAAACTACTTCGCCATTTTCTAATATTATTTTATCTGGAACAATATCTATTAATGTCTTACCATCAGGAATTTCTATGTCTTTTACTTGCATTATCGCGCTTTGTACATCTTTAAAAGAAACTCCCGCATATCTATCTTTTACTTCTTTTAATATACTGTTTTGAACTATAGTTACATATTTACCTGGTATTGTTACATAAGCTGAATTGATTTTTAGTCCAGATTCTTCTTCTGCATCTTTAATAGTTTTCGCTATACTTAAACTAATCTCATCTTCGTTTATTATTTTGGCTTTTTTTAGTCCACTACATTTATATGATGTACTGCATATAGTCTCTATTTGTCCAAAGTTGTTAACTTTTCCTATAACAGTACAAACTCTCGAAGTGCCTATGTCAACGCCAACTATTACATCACCTATTGCCAAGACTATTTCCTCCATTTACTAGTATAATTTTCTAGCTTTATATATATTACATTTTAAAAAAAATGTCAATAGATTTTGTCATATTTTTGTAATATTTTTGTAATATTTCCGCAATATGTTTTTTAAACTATTTTCTTATAAAGCCTTTGTACTTTTTCACACAAAAACAAGGTTTATTATGTAATTTATTAATATAATCATTTTTAATACATAATACACCTTGTTTTATTATATGATTAGTCTAAAATCAATTAATTTTCTTTTAATTTTGTTTTTTCTTCTTCTTTTTTCTTTTTAGAATCATTTATTGTTTTTGACCACTTTTCCACATAATATCTTCTTATTATTGTTAGATTTGTAAACATTCTTCCTACAAATACAACTATTGCAGCTAAATATATATCAACATTTAATTTTTGTCCTAAATAAGTTAATAATATTGACAATATTGCATTACAGAAAAAACCTGATATAAATATTTTTAAATCAAAATTTCCTTTTAATACTGACGTTATTCCACCAAATACAGAATCTAATGCAGCTATTACTGCTATAGCTAAGTAGCTAGAATATGTATAAGATATTATAGGAGCATTAATTCCTACTATTACCCCTAATAAACAACCAATAACAATTGATAGTAAAACCATTACAATTCCCCCTATTTTATATATTTTGTATTTATCTCTTCATTATATTTTAATATTTTTACTTTCTTATTTTTTTCAATTTTAACATCATATCCATCTTTTTGTAATTTGTCAACAGATCCCCCATTTCCTAGCAATCCACTTTCCAAATAAGTTTGATTTCCTATGGCTTTTATAACATATGGAGATGATATTCTTTGTCCATTAACTTTAACAAATGTATTTCCTATATATGCTATATCTGTCATATTAACAATTCTTTCATCATTGATTGATACCGCTTCTGCACCAGCCAATTTTAAATCATTTACTATTATAAGCAAATTATTATCATTAATTTTTAAATCATCTGTATCTGTTAATGTTACTATTATACCTTCGCCTTGTACATCAGTCTTTCCTAGTCCCATATTAAGTTGTTGCAATTCACTTTGTAACAATTCAGAAGTTTCACTATCTGACTGTTTCTTTTCTTTATATTCTTCTACCTTCTGATTTATTTCTTCATACTTTTGATTCACTTCTTTATATTTTTCTTTCCAGCTTGAAAGTTCTTCTTTTAGCTCTGTTTCTCTCATCGTTTCTATAGATGTTATATCTGTTTCTCTTACAACTTTAAATTGCATAGACATAACTAATGCTAATACAAAACATACTAATCCTATAGTTATAGTCATTACTATTTTGCCTTTTTTCATTAAATCACACCTCTCTATTTAACACTTTGTGCATATTTAAAATCTATAACTCCCGTGTATTTAGGTATTGTTATATTGTTTGATTTTTTCACTTCTGTTATTACTCCCCATCCATTTAATATATCTAAATATCCACCAGGTCTTTCTAATGCTGCTAGTTGTTCTGGTAACCCTATTGCTTTTATTTCAAAAGGATTACCAACTTTTTCTCCATTTATTTTAATTACATTTCCATCACAACTTATTGAAGTAGTAGGTACTACTCTATGATCATTAATAGAAATAGCTTCCGCTCCTGCATTTTTCAATTCATTTACAACACTTAAAATATCTACATCATGCACTATAGAATCATTTAAATCAATATTACTATTTGTGGTATTTAATGTATCATTATCTTTAAGTGTAACAATAATTCCAGATCCAGATACTTCAGCAAGTCCTAAAACTTTATTTCCGCTTTTTATTTGTTCTTCTATATTAGTTAATTCTGAATTATTTTCGGTTGCACTTTTTCTTTCTGTTTCTAGCTCATTTGTTTTTCTTTCTAATTCATTATATTTATTATCATACTTCTCTTTTTCTTTTAAAACCTGATCTCTTAAATCATTTTCTGTTGAACTTGTACTTAACGGCGAATTTGCATTATTCACAGTTTTCACTTGAATACATATTCCACATGTTAAAATCAAACACATTAATCCCAAAATCAAACCTATAAGTTTTTTATTCATACTTACCTCCTGTAAAGTTAAACCTTTTCTCTAAAAAATGGTCTAAATTTATTATTTAAATCTCCATTTACAAAAATTTCTCCCTCTATATTTTTTTCTGAATCAATCATTGCTTTTACATATAATATTTTATTATTTAAATTAGATATATCTCCAAAATGTATCATTTTTTTCTCACTTTCAATGTATACAGTATAATCTTCTTTATTGGAAATATCAATATTGGTAATAATATTTTTTGATATCTCAATTTCTTCTAATGATTTAGTAATTTTTAATACATTATTTAAGTTCTCTAAATCTTCAATTTCTAGTCTATTGCCTTCTACTATTTTTTCTTCTTGTGTTTTGTATCCACTTATTATAGGCACTTCTAACTTTTCTTCTGATATCTCAAGAATATATCCCTGTGTATCTATATAAACATATCCGTTAACAAAATTAAGCATATATGATCTTTTTCTTTCTTTTATATTTATATTTAACGTATCTGGTAAAGCTCTTTTTATTATTACACTTTCTACATATGGATTTTGTTTTATTTTTTCTGAAATTTTAGATTTTGAATTTTTAAATATATTTTCATTTTTATTTAATTCAGACAAGCTCAAAATTTGTTCTTCTGTTAAATATTCAATTCCATTTATATTAATATTTTTAATATTAAACATTGGAGTTGTTAAAATGAATATAATTGTTCCAACTAACAATAATAATATACTTGTCCACTTAACAAAAAACTTTACTAAATTTTTCTTTTTATTATTTTTCTTTTTTTTATTCTTTTTAGTTTTTATTTCTTTTTTTATCTGTTCTCTATTTTTTTCTTGTGTTTTTTTATCAGAAATTCCTATTACTATTTCATCTTCAAAATTAAATATATCATCCTTGTTTTGTTTCTTTTTATTCTTCATATTTAATTTTTCATTCTTTTTTTTGGACTTAGTTGGGGCTTTTTTTCTTTCAGCCCCATTAACTTTATCCATATAAAACAAATCAATATTACCTTCTTTTGTTTTTTTAGGCATATTATTCTCCTTCTTTTATATATATTTTTGCTCCTAGATTTCTTAATTTTTTATCAAAATCCTCATATCCTCTTAATATATATTTTATTTCATTAACTGTAGTTTTACCTTTTGCAGCAAGACCACCTATTACCATTGCAGCGCCACCTCTTAAATCTGTTGCTTTAACACTTGCTCCATGCAATTTTCTTGTTCCCTTCACTACAGCTGTTCTTCCTTCTATTGTTACTTTTGCACCCATTCTAACTAATTCTTGAACGTACTTATATCTATTTTCAAATATATTTTCTATAATTATAGATGTTCCTTTAGCTGTTGTAGTTATAGCTGTAAAAATTGATTGCATATCTGTTGGAAAACCTGGATATGGCATTGTCTTTATATCTATTGGTTTTAATCTTTTAGGTGCTTTTAATTCTATAGTAGTTGCTTTTACATCAATTGTACATCCAGTTTCTTCTAATTTCGTTATTGCTGGTATTACATGCTCTGGAACTACATCTATTAATTTTATATTTCCTCCTGTTATTGCTCCAGCACAAAGATATGTTCCTGCTTCTATTCTATCTGGCATAATATTGTAACTTACATCTTTTAATTTTTTTACACCTTTAATTTCAATTATATTTGTTCCTGCTCCAGATATGTTTGCTCCCATTTTATTTAAAAAGTTTTGTAAATCAACAATTTCTGGTTCCATAGCAGCATTTGAAATTATCGTTGTTCCTTCTGCCAAACACGAAGCTAATATAATATTTTCTGTTGCTCCAACACTTGGAAAATCTAAATCTATTTTTGCACTTTCTATTCTATCACAAGTACAACTAATATTTCCATAGTTTTCATTAATTTTTATTCCTAATTTTTCAAATCCTTTCATATGCAAATCTATTGGTCTTGTTCCTATATCACATCCCCCTGGATAAGAAAACAGTGCTTTATGTACTTTACCTACTAGTGCACCAGCTAATATAACAGAAGATCTCATTTCTCTCATAAGATTTTCTGATATTTCATATTTATTTAATTTTGAAGAATCTATAACTACTTTATTTGAGCTCTTTTTTACTTCACAACCTAATTCCTTTAATATTTCGAACATCATTTGTGTATCATGTATTTTAGGTACATTATATAATTTACTTACTCCTCCATTTAATATTGTCGCTGCAATTATAGGTAAAGATGAATTTTTAGACCCTGATATTCTTACTTCTCCTTCTAGCTTTTTACCTCCTTCTATAACATAACTTGACATTTTATTCACCCTTTCTTATTTATTATGCTATATTTTATGTGTCGTTAACGTAAAAAGTGAAAAATAAAGTATGTATATTAGGAAAGTTACATAATTTTTCTAAATATATAAATAAATCCAAATTGTTAAACTTTTTGTATAACAATTTGGATTTGTTTTTTATTTTTAATATTGTCTTCCCCATATAACCATTTTATCTGCTGGTTTACCACAACATACACATTTATCTGAAATTTTTTCTTGTTCAAATGGCATACATCTTGATTTTGCAGCAGTAAGTTCTTTGATTTTTTCTTCACATGCTGGATTACCACACCACATTGCCTTTATAAATCCTTGGTGTTCATTCATACTTGTTACAAATTCATCTAAAGTTGTGGCAATTGTAGTTTTTTCTTCTAATCTTTTTTTACATTCCTCAAACATATTATTATGTATTTTTTCTAGAGTTTCTACAATTACCTTTTCTACTTCATTTAATTTTACAACTACCTTTTCCGCTGTATCTCTTCTAACTAATACACAAACTCCATTTTCTATATCTCTTGGTCCTAATTCTATTCTAACAGGTACACCTTTCATTTCCCAATCGTTAAATTTAAATCCTGGTGATACATTATCTCTATCATCTATTTCTACTCTAAACATTGATTTTAATGAATTATATAGTTCGTGAGCTTTTTCTAAAACTCCTTCTTTATTTTGTGCAACTGGTACTACAACAACTTGTATTGGGGCAACTTTTGGTGGTAATTTTAATCCTCTATTATCACCATGTGCCATTATAATTGCACCTAATAACCTTGTTGAAGATCCCC
Organism: uncultured Clostridia bacterium; assembly: GCA_934133175.1. Classification (GTDB taxonomy): domain Bacteria; phylum Bacillota; class Clostridia; order TANB77; family CAG-508; genus CAG-269. The sequence continues at coordinate 10,939 of CAKPAX010000031.1, forward strand.
AAGATGTTTGATATGCATATTCCTCTTTACCCTCTCTATTTTGGAATTTTATCTCAAATGGTTTTGTAAAGTTTTGTCCAAAATAATGTGAAGTTGCTGATTGCAATGCTTTTCCATCATGCATCATAGTTTCTATTGTATATGTAGCTTCTGCTCCTGCAAACTTTTCTGATTCTGTTTTTATTCCTTTTACTGTTGGAATTGCTAACAAATTTTCTACAACATCTTGATATATATTTAACATTTGTATTGTTCTTTCTTTTGCTTCTTCTGCTGTTTCATGTATTGTATGTCCTTCTTGCCATAAGAATTCTCTAGAACGTAAAAATGGTCTTGTTTCTTTTTCCCATCTTAAGACATTACACCATTGATTATAAACAAAAGGTAAATCTCTCCATGAACTTAACCACTTTGAATACATTGTTGATATAATCGTTTCTGAAGTTGGTCTTATACAATATTTTTCTTCTAGTTTTTCTCCCCCTGCTTCTGTAACCCAAGCAACTTCTGGAGCAAATCCTTCAACATGATCTTTTTCTTTTTGCAATAAATTTTCTGGTATTAAAACAGGAAAATAGGCATTTTTAACTCCTGTTTCTTTAAATTTTTTATCTGTATAATTTTGAATATTTTCCCATATTGCATAACCATATGGTCTTATTGCTATACATCCCTTTGTATCTGTGTAATCAGCTAATCCCGCTTTTATTACTATATCTGTATACCATCTGGCAAAATCTTCTTCTATATCTGTTATTTCTTTTACAAATCCTTTATCTTTATTACTCACTTTTATTCCTCCTGATTTTCATTTTTATTTTTTTCATCGCTAATTTCTTCATTATCTGTTTTCTCTGTAATTTTTTCTTGTTCTTCTTTATTAGCATTTTCTTCTATTAATTCATCTATAACAATTTGCTTATTTTCATCTAATTTATATCTTGGAAGTTCCGGCAATTCTTCTAATGAACTATAACCAAACATACGTAAAAAATCCTCTGTTGTCTTATATATTGTAGGACGTCCTGGAGCATCTAATTTTCCTGCAACTTCAATTAATCCAAATTCTAATAATTTATATATAGCTGCATCTGCATTAACGCCTCTTATTGCTTCGATTTCTGCTCTTGTTATTTTTGGATTATATGCAATGATTGCTAATGTTTCTAAAGCTGCATTTGATAAATTTGGTTTTACCCTTTTATCTATTATTGGATAAATGTATTCTGCATACTCTTTTTTAGAACACATCTGATATCCATTTTCTATTTTTATTATTTCAATTCCTCTATTTTCATAATCTATTTTCATTGATTCTATTATATTTTTTATATCTTCTGCTGGTAATTCTAAACTCAATACTAACTCATCTTCTTTTACTATTCTACCAGCAGCAAATAAAATTGCTTCTATTGCAGATTTTGTTTTATCAATTTCCATATATATTCCTACTTTACTAAAATTTAACATTTATATTATCACACGAATTATGTAATATGTCAATATTTTTAAATGTCTGATTAATGTATTCCTGTATACTTTTCTTCATATATTATTTAATTCTGTTTAAGATTACTTGCATAAAAAAAAATAATATGATAATATTAAATTATATAATTTTAAGGAGGTTTAATATGTCTGATAAAGAAAAAAAAGATCTAGAAGTTGTTACTGGCGATGGATCAAATTTAAATATTTCTCCAGTATATGAAGATATAAATGTTGCTAGACCACAACCCCAAGACAAAAAACCTAAAAACATCGTTATACCAGAAGAAAAAAAAGATGTTAAAAAATAATACTAAATTTTAACATATCTATTGACTTTTTAGTGTATACTATATAAAATATTATACATATTTTTAAATATATTTGCGTTTGTACAATGAAAGCAATTAAAGGTTACTAATAAGAGAATTAGGGTCCTAGGCTGAAAGCCCTTTTAGAAAAACATAATTTGTGAAACACATTGGAGCAATTTTTATAAAGTGGAAAATTATTTTAATTTTCAAGCTGGGTGGCACCGCGGAATATTTTCGTCCCTGCATTTGCAGAGGGACGTTTTTTTTATTAAATTTTAGGAGGTTATTAAAATGAAAGCAAACGAGTACAGAACTCATACTTGTAATGAAATCACATTAGAAGATGTCGGAAAAAAAGTTAGAATTTCGGGATTTGTTGAAACAATTCGTGATCTTGGAGGTGTAGTATTTCTAGATATTAGAGATATGTATGGAATTACACAAGTTGTTACATCTGGAAAAGATGAAGATGTTGACTTTGCATCTCATATTCCAATTGAATCAAGTGTTTTTGTTGAAGGAACTGTTAGAAAAAGAGACCCTGAAACAGTAAATTTAAAATTAAAAACTGGTGAAGTTGAAGTATTTATTGAAACAATAAAAATATTAGGAAAAAGAACAAAAAATCTTCCTTTTGAAATCAATTCTGATCAAGAAATAAGAGAAGACTTAAGATTACAATATAGATTCTTAGATTTAAGAAATCAAAAATTAAAAGATAATTTAATATTACGTGCACAAGTATTACAATTTTTAAGAACTCAAATGATTGAACAAGGATTCTTAGAAGTTCAAACACCTATACTTACAAGTTCATCACCAGAAGGTGCAAGAGATTACTTAGTACCAAGTAGATTACATGCAGGAAAATTTTATGCACTTCCTCAAGCTCCACAACAATTTAAACAATTACTTATGGTTTCTGGAATCGATAAATATTTTCAAATAGCACCATGTTTCAGAGATGAAGATGCTAGAGCAGATAGAGCTCCTGGTGAATTCTATCAATTAGATATAGAAATGAGTTATGCAACTCAAGAAGATGTATTTGCTGTAATAGAACCAGTTATATATAATACATTTACTAAATTTTCAAATAAAAAAGTAACAAATTACCCATTCCCTAGAATCTCTTATAGAGAATCTATGCTAAAATATGGTACAGATAAACCAGATTTAAGAAATCCTTTATTTATTATAGATTTATCAGATTTCTTTAAAAAATGTACATTTAAACCATTTATTGATAGAACTGTAAGAGCTATAAAAGTAAAAGGTCACTTGTCTAAAGGATTCCATGAAAAAATGTTAACTTATGCTATGAGTATTGGTATGGGTGGACTTGGTTATTTAGAAGTTCAAGAAGATTTAACATTTAAAGGACCTATTGATAAATTTATTCCAGATGAATTAAAGAAAGATTTATTAAAATTGGCTGACTTAGATAAAGAAGATACAATATTCTTTATAGCAGATAATGAAAAAAGAGCTACAGAACTTGCTGGTCAAATAAGAACAGAACTTGGAAAAAGATTAAACTTAATAAATGAAGATACTTTTGAATTTTGTTGGATAAATGATTTTCCAATGTATGAATTAGATGAAAGAAATCAATTACAATTCAGCCACAACCCATTCTCAATGCCACAAGGTGGATTAGAAGCTTTAAACACTAAAGATCCATTAGACATTTTAGCATATCAATATGACATTGTTTGTAATGGTATAGAACTTTCTTCTGGTGCTGTTAGAAATCATGATATAGATATTATGATTAAAGCATTTGATTTAGTTGGATATTCAAAAGAACATATTGAAGAAAAATTTGGTGCTTTATTTAACGCATTCCAATTTGGTGCACCTCCACATGCTGGTGTTGCTCCTGGATTAGATAGAATGCTTATGCTTTTAACAGATTCAGAATCTATAAGAGAAGTTATTGCATTCCCTTTAAATAGTAAAGCTCAAGATTTAATGATGGGTGCTCCAGGAAATGTAACAAGAGAACAATTAAGAGATGTTCATATTAATATTGATATAAAAGAACAAAAGCGGACATTAATAACTTTTGTACTTATTAAAACATTTTAAAGTCCGCGTCTTTGTTCGTGCGTGAAATTTGCAAAGCA
>CAKPAX010000032.1 GCA_934133175.1 uncultured Clostridia bacterium
TAGTAAATGAATTTGAATTTATAACATCAAGACAATTATATCAAATGCTAGAAATAAAAGGAATTGATCCAAAATCTCAAGATAAATTAAATAATAAGTTAGAACAATTAGTAAAATCTAAGATTTTAACAAGATATTATTTTACTTCTGAAGAGGGAAAAGGAATTTATAGAATTTACTGTTTAGAGAAAATGGGAAAATATTTATTAAATTCTAAAGAAATAGATTGTAAATGGCAACCATCTGATAATACCAAACCAGTTGCAATGATTAAGAAAAGATTAGCTGGAAATCAAACTATTATAGCATATTTAAGAAAAGTAAAAGCATTTGATAGTTATATAGTAAAACCAGCAATTACAGCAAAAGCTACAGGAAAAACATTTAAAGCATCAGGTGGATGTGTTAAACTAACAAAGAATGGAAAATCAATACAATTCTTATTTGAAGCAGTTAGAAGGGAAGAAGACTGGCAAAAAAAATTAGTAGAAAAAATGAGATTGTATAAAGATTTTTATGAAAATTTTATTCCAATGGATTCAGGATTTCAAACAATGCCACAATTAATATTTATTTGTGAAGATGAAAAACATGCTGTTGAAACATTTAAAGAAATTGTCAAAAATAATTTAGAAATAGAACAAATAAAATTATACTTTACTACTGATTTAAAACAAAATAGTAATACATTGGAAAATACTTTAATGGAATTTAAATTAGATCCAAATACTAATAAATATAAGGTTGAAAATGTAGAATTGAAATTATTAGGAATGTAATTTATTAAGAAGGCTTAAAAGTAAGCCTTCTTATTGTTAGGAGAATATTATGAAATTAGTAATTCAAAGAGTAAAAAAAGCAAGTGTTACAGTAGATGAAAAGATTGTAGGAAAAATAGACAAGGGTTTATTAGTATTTATTGGTATAACACATGATGATAATGAAGAAAAAGTAGATTATCTCGTAAAAAAGCTATGTAATTTAAGAATATTTGAAGATGAAAATGAAAAAATGAATTTATCAATAAAAGATGTAAATGGAAGCTTGTTAATAGTTTCTCAGTTTACTTTATATGCAGATACTAGTAGTGGTAATAGACCAAGTTTTACAAATGCTGCAAAACCTGAATTTGCAGATAAATTGTATCAAAGTTTTAAACAAAAGTGTAAAAAATGTGGATTAGAAGTTCAATCAGGAATATTTGGAGCAAATATGAAGGTAGAATTAGTTAATGATGGACCAGTAACAATTGTAATGGAACATTAAATTAGTAAAATTAAAATTTTACAATTATTTTAAAAGGTTAATATAAAAAAACTTAAAATATATAATATAATTTGGAGAGATATATGGAACAAACCAAAAGATATAATCACTTAAATGAATATTTAAAAAATAAATTTGGTGAAAGAACTTTAAAAATTTGTGTTGATGGAGGATTTACATGTCCTAATAGAGATGGAAAAATAGGAATAGGAGGATGTATATTTTGTAGTGAAAGAGGATCAGGAGATCATATCAATTCAACATTAAATATAAAAAAACAAGTAGAAGAATACTTTAAAAGTTATAAAGTAGAAAGAGCAAATAAATTTATAGTATATTTTCAAAATTATACAAATACATATGATTCAATTGAAAATTTAAAGAAAAAGTATGATGCAGCTTTAATTGATGATAGAATTGTTGGAATTGCTATTGCAACAAGACCAGATTGTATTAATGAAGAAATAGCTAAATTAATAAAAAGTTATTCCAATAAATATTATGTATGGGTTGAACTTGGATTGCAAACATTAAATGATAATATTGGGAAAATTATAAATAGAGGATATAATACAAGCCAATTTTCCATAGCAGTAGATATTTTAAATAAATATAATATAGATGTGGTGGCGCATATTATGGTGGGATTACCAAATGAAACACAAAGAGATATGGAAGATACAGTTGAATTTATAAATAGTGTAAATATATCAGGAGTAAAAATTCATTCTACATATATCGTGAAAAATACAATATTAGAAGATATGTATAAAAAAGGTAAATATAATCCAATAACATTAGAGTATTATTTAAAATGTTTAACATATATAGTAACGCATATTAATCCAAATATAATAATACATAGAATTTCTGGAGATGCACCTAAAAATTTACTTATTGCACCAGATTGGAATAGACATAAAAAATGGGTATTAAATGGTTTTGATAAAATATTAAGAGAAAATGATTTGTTTCAAGGAAAATATTATTTAAATAAGAATTAAATTAATAAGTAAGATACATAAGGCATATAATGGAAAAAAGGACAAGGAGGAAATGTTAATGAACAAATTTAAAGAAGATTTAAAGATTGGTAATACAAATGATTTTTCAAAGTTTGATAAGCAAGTTTCTGAAAAAATTGTTACAGCATTAGATAAAATAGAACCTCAAAATATCGATGAACAAATGAGAAAAGTAGAAATGATGTTAAATTTAAATAAAATAATAAAAAATTACGATGAAGTAATTCAATATTTGAGAAGAAAAGATTTGGGAAAATCAGTAAATAAAGAAAGATAAAAAATAAAAAGCATAAATTGCTTTTTATTTTTTATCTTTCAAACGCATAATTTTTATTATATAAATTATTTCTTGAAATCCCTTTAATATCTAATTCTGGATTATTACGAGATGCAATAGTCAAATTGTTTTTCATTGAGTTTATTAATTTTTTTAAATATGTAGGTTTTTCATTGATAGATTGACATATGCCTGTTGTTAGATAAGCGGATACGTCTCCAAAAGTTTGTCCAGAAGCTTTAAGGGCTAAATCATGTTCTGTAATACTTATGTTTTGTAAAGAATTCAAAAATGAGTCATTTAATGCTTCAGCAAGTAAAGAATTATAACTTTCTGCTATTGGAGTTATATTGCCACTTAAATTCTTATAAAATGATGTACTAACATCAGGAGCATATGCAATAAATCCATTTATATCTTTCATAAAAGGATTTATATGTTCAGAGTCTTCTAATAGCTCTGGATTTTTTTGCTTGATTTGTTCTAATGCATTTATGATTGTAGAAAGCTCATCAGAGCTGCCTTTTTCATTTACGTAAAAAACGAATTTTTCTGATCTTGTTCCTGTTTGTTCATCTGCACCAAATTTATAATAATAATCAGAATCACCTAGTTCTGAAGAAAGAGCATCTGCCAATAATGCGACATTCTTTCGTTCACAATTCAAATATAGTCTAGTTGTTGGATCTCCGGGAAAACCTTTTGTAGATACATGAAAAAAACAAGGTTTTCCATTTCTATCTTTTTGAACATGAAGTGCTATCTTATCAGAATATTTTTTATCATTAAGATTTTCTAAAAAAACTTCTTGATTGGTTTGATTATTGCCTTTATATGAATTATCTAGTGCTGACAAAGATATTAATGAATTATATGAACTTATAACTTGATTTTTTTCATAGTTGACTAATACGGATTTTATGTATTGATCTATTGCATAATCAATTGAACCTTCTGTAAAATATAATTGCTCAGAAGGTTCACTTGAAGAAATTGAATTTGATGTTGTTATTTTAATACTTTCACGAAAATCTTTTCTTTTTTGTTCATTTTTTTCATTTTGAAAAATCTTTGAATCCGCATATCCTTCAGAATAATTATGAAAAATATTTTCTTTTTGAACAGAAGTATTTCTTCCTGGATTTAAAGTTTTTGGTTTATTAATTCCTAACTTTGTTTTTATAAATTCAAATAAATTCATGAGTTTCTCCTTGGTATTTTATTCAAATTTATTATATATTAATAATTTAAATTTTTCAATATATTTTTATTTCATAATGTTTGTATAAAAATATAGTAAATATTATTTATAGTTTATTTATTTTTCTTCTTCTTGTAATTTAACAAGTTGTTCTGCTAATAAAAAAATAATTTTTTTATTTTTTTCACTTAATTTAATATAAGTTTCTAAAAAATTATTATCTACAAGAGAATCTAGTGAAGTTGAAGAAGGGGATATTAAATCACTGAATAAAAAATCAGAATTAATATTTAAAGCTTTACAAATACTTGTAATAGTAGTTGCACTTCCAAATGCTAGACCTCTTTCTAATTGACTAATATATCTAGAAGACAAAGATGTTTTTTCTGCTAATGCTTCTTGAGTATAATTTGATTTTGCCCTAGCTAATTTTATTTTTTTTCCAATATTCTTTCTTAAAACGGTTTCTTGATTCATAAATGTACCTCCTTGAAAAAGTATAACAGTCAAGACCTAAAAACGAAATGAACTTATAGTGTTAATTAAAGTAAAGATACAAACAAAATATTCTAAAAACAGAATGGAGTTATATAGATTATTCATGATATTGAAAATATATTTTTATAAAAATTTTTTTAAAATAAAAAAATAAATAAAAAAAATTAAAAAAATACTTGCAAAAACATATAAAGTGTATTAAAATTTAATCGAAGTGGAGAAAAGTGGTACAAAGTGGTGAAAAAAGAAAAGAGGTGAATCTAATGCTAATCGGTGAATATGAGCACACTTTAGATGCTAAAGGTAGATTAATAATGCCTGCAAAGCTAAGAATAGATATGGGTGAAAAATTCATCGTTACAAAAGGATTAGATGGATGTTTATTTGCTTTTTCTCAAAACGAATGGTTAAACTTTGAGACAAAATTAAAATCATTACCACTTTCAGACAAAAATGCAAGAAATTTTGTAAGATTTTTCTTATCAGGTGCAACAGAATGTGAATTAGATAAACAAGGTAGATTTTTAATTCCAAATAATTTAAGAGCTGCAGCAACTTTAGAAAAAGAAGCAGTTATAATTGGAGTTGGAACAAGACTTGAAATTTGGAATAAAGAAACCTGGCAAAATTGTGATGATAATATATCAGCAGATGAAATTGCGGAAAATATGACAATGCTTGGTATATAACTTGCAAAAGTTTATATAGAAATACAAAAGAATAAAATACGAATGAAAAATATACTTAAGAAAATAAAAAAATACAAAAGATAAAAGTACAAAAGATGTAAATTACCAAAGATAAAAATACAAATGATATTTACAAAAGATAGAGGTTCAAATGATAATTAAACAAAAGATGTATTACAAAAGAATTAAAATTTGTAAATACAAAAGAATATAAAAACACTTATAAGATAAACAGCTGGTATTACAAATATATACCAGCTGTAATTGTATATTTTCAAAATATTGAGGTGAAAACGTGGAATTTAAACATGAACCTGTCTTATTACAAGAGTGTATAAAAGGACTTAATATAAAAGAAAACGGAATATATGTAGATGGTACACTAGGAGGAGCAGGACATAGTCAAAAAATATTAGAAAATTTATCATCTAAAGGTGTATTAATAGGAATTGATAGAGATGAACAAGCATTAGAAGCAGCGAGAAAAAGATTAGAAAAGTATAGTAATGTAAAATATGTTCATGGAAATCATGATGATATAGAAGGAATATTAAATAATTTAAAAATAGATGAAGTTGATGGGATACTATTAGATTTAGGTGTTTCTTCATATCAGCTTGATGAAAGAAATAGAGGATTTAGTTATTTGGGCGAAAATGAATTAGACATGAGAATGGATAATTCACAATATTTAACTGCTAAAATTGTGGTTAATACATATAAAGAAGAAGAACTAGCCAATATCATATATGAATATGGAGAAGAAAGGTTTTCAAGACAAATAGCTAAAAATATTTGTGAATATCGAAAAAATAAAGAAATTTCCACAACTAAGGAATTAGTTGAAATTATTGATAAGTCAATACCAGGATATTCCAAAAAAGATGGACATCCTGCAAAAAGGACATTTCAAGCAATAAGAATAGAAGTAAACAATGAAATTAAACCATTATATAATACAATAAGAACATGTATAAGAATGCTGAAAAGCGGAGGAAGGCTTTGTGTAATAACATTTCATTCATTAGAAGATAGAGCAGTAAAAAGAGCGTATGTAGATGCAGAAGGAAAATGTACTTGTCCAAAGGACTTACCTTATTGTGTATGTGGATGTGAATCAGAAGGAAAAATAGTAAATAAAAAACCAATAATAGCAACAAAAGAGGAAGAAGACAGAAACTCAAGATCTAAAAGTGCTAAATTGAGGATATTTGAGAAAAAATAGTAAACGTAAGAGGAGGTGAATAACTTATGGGAAAAGATAGATATCAATATGGAACAAACCCAAGAAAAGTAGAACCAGAATATAGTCCATATAAACAAAAAACTACAAATAAAAGCAGAAAACCAGAAGTATTAAAGACCAAAACCAAAGCAGAAGTTAAGGTATCAAAAAAAGAAAAGATTAAAACAACAAAAAGGATAGGATTGGTTATTGCTATATTTATAGTTTTACTTACCATAAGTTATAGAAACTCACAAATTAATGAGAACTTTAATCAGGTGCAAAACTTAAAAAAGGAATTATCATCTCTTGAAAAGGAAAATGAACAATTAAAAGTAAATATAGAAAATAGTGTAAATTTAAATAATATAGAACAAGCAGCAAAAGAAAAGTTAGGAATGCAAAAATTAACAAATAAACAAGCTGTATATGTAAGTTTACCAAAGAAAGATTATATAGAAACATCTACAGAAGAAGTAAAAATTGAGGAAGATCAAAATTGGTTTGAAAAGATTTTGAATATATTCAAAAAGTAAGAAAAATTATAATTAATTAAGATTTAATTTTTCTTACTTTTTTTATTATAAAAATAAGTTATAAAATCTTTACTTTATTAATATTTTTTAATAATAAGAATTATATTGATAAAGGAGAGAAGAGATGAGACAATTAAGTATTTCAAATAAAAAGAAAATAAGAAATACATTATTTATAGCACTTTTTATAATGCTTGCATTAATAGTAAGAATTTTATATATACAATTTATACAAGGTGGAGAATTAGAATCTTTGGCATATCAACAACAATCATTAGATAGAAAAATTAATCCTAAAAGAGGAACAATATATGATAGTACAGGAAAATATATACTTGCTACAAGTAGTACTGTTGAGACAATAACAGTTAACCCAACAAATATATCAAACGAGAATAAAGAAAAAGTTGCGAAAGCATTAAGCGATATATTTAATGTTGATTATGAAAAAACGTTAAAAAAGGTAAAAAAAAGAAGTTCTATTGAAACAATTGCAAAGAAAGTTGATAAAAGTAAATCTGATGAATTAAGAAAATGGATTAAAGACAATAATATAGAATCAGGAATAAATATAGATGAAGATACCAAAAGGTATTATCCATACTCTAATTTAGCAGCACAAGTTATAGGCTTTTGTGGAAGTGATAATCAAGGATTAGATGGTGTTGAGGCTAAATATGATGAAGTGTTAAAAGGGAAATCTGGATATATTGAAAGATTAACTGATGCCAAAGGTGGAGAAATAGGTACAGAGGGAGAAAATTATAAATCAGCAATTGATGGAAATGGATTAATCTTATCTATAGATATGACTGTGCAATCAATTGTAGAAAAATATTTAGAGGAAGCATGTATTGACAACAAGTGTACAGATGGTGGAAATGTAATTGCAATAAATCCTAAAACTGGGGATATTTTAGCTATGGCAACATATCCGGATTATAATTTAAATGAACCATATGAACCTTACACAGAAGAATTAAAAAATACATGGGATAGTTTAGAACAAAAAGATAAAACGAAAAATTTACAAGCTGTATGGAGAAATAAAGCAATAGCAGATACATATGAACCAGGATCAACATTTAAAACAATAACAGCATCAGCTTCGTTAGAAGAAGGAATAACAGATACAGACAGGGCAGGAGAGTTTTGTTGTACTGGTGGAATAGAAGTTGCCGGAACAAGAATTAAATGTTGGAGATATTACAGACCACATGGATCAGAAAGTTTAAGGCAAGCGTTAATGAATTCATGTAACCCAGTATTTATAGGATTAGGACAAAAATTAGGAGTACACACTTATTATAGCTATTTAAGAAAATTTGGACTTTTAGAAAAAACAGGTGTAAATCTTCCTGGAGAAGCAAATAGTATTTTCTTAAAAGAAGAAAAAATGGGACCAGTAGAACTTGCGACTGTTAGTTTTGGGCAAAGATTCGAAATAACACCTATTCAACTTGCAACAGCAGTGTCAGCGATTGCCAATGGAGGAGAATTGGTTACTCCAAGGATAGCAAAAGCGACTATAGATAGTCAAACTGGGAAAGTAAAAGAAATACCAGTAGAAAAAAAAGGTAGAGTAATATCAAAAGAAACTTCGGAAAAAGTATTGAGCATGATGGAATCTGTTGTGTCAGAAGGAACAGGAAAAAATGCAAAAGTTGCAGGATATAGAATTGGAGGTAAGACAGGAACGTCAGAAGATGGAGTAAACACTAATAAATATGTTACATCTTTTTTAGGTGTAGCACCAATTGATGACCCAGAGGTTGTTTTATTAGTTACTTTATATAATCCAACAGGGGAGGGGGGACACCAAGGAGGTGTGTGTATTATTTTGTCACTACACCAAAGTATAAATATAAAAGATTTAATAAAAGAAAAAGTTTTATAATTATTTTTTCTTTTATTAATGTGTAAAAATTGAAATATTTTATTGTTTATGTTATAGTAAAAAACAGTAAAAGTTAGAGATTAATTTAATAGTAATATAATTATGCAATGGAGAATATAATGATAAAATTAAATGAAGAAAATGAAATAATTGACTTGATTCGAAATGGATTTGACTTAGAATTGATATCTTTTGAGTTAGAGATTCCAATTGAAAAATTACAAGAATACAAAAAAAGATTAGAAAAACCCAAGTTAGCAAATAGATCAATAAAAGGTAGAAGAAGTGAAAAAGAAACACAAATAGAAATTCAAGAAGAAGCTGAAAATCCGGATTATGAAAAAACAATAAATAGATATAAAAATGAAATTGTTGCTAATCCTCAGAAAGCACAAGATAAAAGAAATTTATTAGCATTTGCATATTATAAGGCAGGAAAAGTAGATGAAGCAAGAAATGAATTAATGAAATTAATTGAAGAAACAAACAGTCATATAGCATATAGACAGTTAATACATATTGAGAAGGAAAATGAAAATTTCGAAGAGGCAAAATTATGGGCATATGAAGCACTTGACCGATTTCCTAAAAGTATTCAAATTAGAGAACAACTTATATCAATAGCAAAAATTGAAGATGATAGAAAAGAAGTAATAAGACAATTAAAAGATATTATTAATATTAATACATTAAATGAAAAAAATAAAAAGAGATTAAAAACAATTATGGATAAAGAAGAAAGATAACTATAGTAATATAGTTGTTTTTTTGTTGCAAATTATGTAAATTTGTAGTATAATGCCATTTAGATTGGAATATTTCCAAAGTATTTGTTTTAGCAATTTTTTAATTGCTAAATATATAAAATACCAAAAGACATTTGTAACCATTAAACTTTTAACAATGAAAGGAGAACACAATGAATAAGTTATGGGCAAAGGTAAAATTTAAACAGGGAAAAAATGCTGAACACTTAATCAGAGCTTTTTTTCAGGAATTTAATCCTGAAAGTAGTATTGTAGTGAGAGGCATAGAGGCAAAATTGGAGATTGTTTTCCGGGAACCTCCTATTGCAATCATCGATGCAATAAACCATTGTGAAATAATAGAATTAAATTATGGTAAAAACTTAAAAGAATATGAAGAAGATGAAAATGCAAAGGGGAAAAAGGAAAATGACACCGAGCAGAAGGTAAAAAAGAGTGAAAACTCTGAGCAGGCTGAGCAGAAAGTGACAAACAGTGAAAACTCTAAGTTGACCGAACAGCCAAAAAAGAAAAGAGGCAGACCATCGACTAAAAATGTAGAACCCACGAAAAAATTAAAGACAGAGCAGACAGTTATAAATATTCCAGAGTTGGAAGAAATTGCAAAAAAAGCAACATCTTTTGAACATTTTGCAGAATTAGTAGCAGAATGGTTAGAAATGGACAAAAGAAAGGAACTGTTTACAAATTTAGTAATTGTATCGGCAGATGTTGATAAGATTACATGGAAAGAATTAGAGGAAGCTTTAAAATGCAAGAATGTCTTATATACACAGTGGGACAAAATTTGGTCTGGTAAGCAAGTTTCCAAAAAGTTGGAAAAGTATTCAGCAACAATAGTGACATTTTTGAATACAACTAGAAAGTATAAAGAGTATTCTTTTAAAAAAGCAGAGGAACATTTTATAAAGGAAAACTCTAATGTAAAAGAAACAAAAAAGACAAAGCCGAATGTTGAAGAAAAAACAGAAGAAGCTATTGATAGTGTTGTTTCTAAACCGAGAGTTAAAATGGAATGTATGCCGGAAATTAAAGACTTTGAGGAAATATTGGCAAGTGTTGATAAAACTCAGTCTGTTGAGGAAAGAGTTTGTTATGTTTTAAGAGCAATGGGGTTAAACAATCTGAATGAAAAAGAACAGAAACAGATTGTTGAAATTGCAAGTACAGCTGTAAAAAAAGAAAAAATGGCTTTTGACATTATTTTTGTGGAAGCTAATCTTCCTATTGAGCAGACGATGGAAGCTCGTATGAAATTTTCGAAATTTGTCAATGATTTTGCTCAGAAGTATGAAGATGGTAAAAAGGTAAAACTTTTAACATTCCTTTCAGAATTGCAGAAGATTATTATGCTTGAGAGTGAAATTGAAAAATTCTCGGACTTAACTGACTAATGTATAGTGCCATTGGTATTGAGGTAAAACTTCACTGGATGTATTTGGTGGAGTTTTATCATTTTACATAACTTTACAAAAATGTAAAGTAATGATATAATAAATGCATTGTTTATTATATAAAGAGGAAGAAATTATTTCTTGATTTAAATACATATGAAGAATTTTTGTATGTAAACAATTTAGAATAAATCTTCTAATAAATATGTACTATAAACAAAAAAATAAAGCAGGAGGAAAGTACAATGTCAGATGAAACAGGAGCAGTAAGACGGAAAAACGATATAATAATAAGACAGGAGGAAAAATTAAATAACGAAAAAATTTTTAGCGAGTTTAACAAGGTATTCGTCAGTGGTAGAATCGAGACTGAATTTGAGTACAGCCATGAAGTGATGTGGGAAAAGTTCTATCGGACAAGAGTTAGAGTTAAAAGATTAAGTGGAACAGAAGATTTAGTTCCAATAATTGTATCTGATTTACTGATAGGACGAGAGATGATGCAGAAATCGCTTGAAGGAAAATGGGTAGAAGTAGCAGGACAATTCAGATCTCATAATAAAGAAGGGAAAGATGGGCGCAAACATTTGGAGTTATTCTTGTTTGTAACAGCTATTAACATCTATGAAAATGAAGATGAACTTGAAGAAATTACAGATTCAAACTTGATTTTTCTTGATGGATATATTTGCAAACCACCAGTATTCAGAGAAACACCTTTAGGAAAACAGATAACTGATCTACTTATTGCAGTCAGCAGACCATATGGAAAGTCCGACTATATTCCATGTATTTCATGGGGAAGAGTCGCACAATGGGCAAGCAAGTTTGAAGTAGGAAATCGAGTCCAACTCTATGGTAGAGTCCAAAGCAGAGAGTATTTTAAGAGATATTCATATGATTCGGAGGTAGGAGAAGTTAGAGATGCTTATGAAATCTCGGTAATGCGGATGAAGAGAGTAGAAGATTTGAAATTAGAGGGCTAATCTGGCAGTAGAAGAGATTATCTAAGAAAAAAGGAGAGCAGTAAAATGCTCTTCTTTTTAATGAACATAAATAGAATACAATTATTTTATAAACACTATAATGCTCATAAAATGTGTTGAAAAATTGATATATATGTGCTATAATCTATAATATTTACAAGAGATATATTCTAAAAACATATAGATAAAATATAATAAGGATTAAAAAAATAAGGAAATGTAGTAATATGTTAGAATACAACGAAGTAAAAGAAATTAAGAATTTAATAAAAAAAGGTTTTGATTTAGAATTAATATCTTTTGAGTTAGACATACCAATTGAAAAAGTTAGACAATATAAATTAGAATTAGAATCAATGAGAAAAAATGATTCAGTAAAACATAGTGCGAAAGAAATAATTGAAAGTAAAAATAAGCAAGCTCATTTGAAATTTGAACAAATGAGAGAAAAATATGAAGAATTATTTTTTGAAGACGGTAAAGTTGAAACTAAAAAAACACAAAAAATAACAAATAGAGATGATAAATTAATAAATTTAATTATAAGTCAAATTGAAGAAATAGAAAATGAAATGAAGCAACTTCCTAAAAATGATAGAAGAAGAAGTGCTAATTTAATATTGACCCAATTAAAGAAAATAGAAGGATATCAATTAACAATTAACCAAGCAGAAAAATTAAATTTTTTAATACAATCGGAAGTTTTAGAAGGATTAAATTTAAATCCAACAGATAAAATTAATTACTATTTAAAAATAAATAAAAAAACAATAGTTAGAAAATTAATAGAAGCTATTGATATTTCTCAAGCTGAAACTCAAGATATAGAAGAATTGAAAAAATTAGAGAAAAAAATAACATCGAAAATACAACAAAGTAATCCAGTAATTACAGGAGCAATGAGAACCAAAATAAAAAATAAAATATTAAGAATAAACCAACAAAAAGCAATTGATAAAATTAGAAATGACGTTCCTGAAAATATAGAATTAATTATAAAGGACCTAGCAAAAGGTACATTGGATGTTCAAGCAGCAAATGAAATTCTTGAAGATGAGGCTAAAAAAAGAGTAGAAGGTAAACCAAAAACTAGGTTTACATTAACTGAAGAACAAGAGAAAAGGCAAAGTTTAATTCAGATAAAGAAAATTTTAATGGAAAATCCGGAACAATATCATATAGAAAAACCAGAAGTAACAATTATGCAAATAGAAGAATTATGTAATGGAGGTTTAGAACAAGCAATAAGAACAGTAGTAAAAAATTTGACTGGTATAAAAGATTTTGAAAGAGCAAAAGAAGTTTGTGATAAATTCTCAAGTAGAAATGATGAAAATCAAATTGCAACATATATAATGAAACTAAAAAAAGAAATAAAAAATGATGAAATTGGTGAAATGGTACTAAAGGGAATTAATATGAATGGAACCTATGAAGAAGAAAGAGCATATCTTGAACTAATTGAAAAAGGACTAAAATTAGGAAGAGTAAAGTTAGAAGCAGTATCTTTAGGGAAAAGCCAAGATGGATTAAAAAATATAACTTTAGCTGATATATGGATAGATGAAGAGATAAAAGAAAGATAGTTTTAAAATAATATGATTGGTTTGCAAGTTAAGAAAATAAATAATGAAGATATAAATAACTAGAATTAGTGAAATACTGATTATCTAGTTATTTTTTTATTTAGAATTTTATGTGACATTTATTTTTTAATAAAGTAATAAAATTTTTTAAAGACTAATAAAATTAAATAACAAAATTTAAAAGAGGTAAATTACATATGGAATTGAAAACTAAATGTCTAAAAAAACAAGACAATGGATATCAAATTGCGGTTGAAGATATGGTAGTAGAAATGGAATATTCATCTAATAATAAAAAAATCGAAGATTATATGATAAATATTTTAAAACAAAAAATTAAAACTAGTTAATTCGTGTAACTTGATAAACATATTGTAAAAGAAAGGAGTTAAAAAATATGACCGGAAGAAAATCAAAATACTCTTCAGAAAATTCGAATACCAAAAATATAAAAACATGGTTAGTTGCAGTATATATAAGACTTTCACAAGAAGATAATGATAATGGAGAAAATAAACAAGAAAGTAATAGCATTACAAGTCAAAAGGCATTATTAAATGAATTTATTGAAGAACATGATGATTTGGTTGTTTATGATACTTATGTAGATGATGGTTA
>CAKPAX010000033.1 GCA_934133175.1 uncultured Clostridia bacterium
GATATGGTAGACGATCCAGAATTATTAGAATTAGTTGAAATGGAAGTTAGAGACTTATTATCAAGCTATGATTTCCCAGGAGACGAAATCCCAGTTATAAAAGGATCATCTCTAAAAGTATTAGAAAGTACATCTACAGATCCTAACGATCCTGTATATGCACCTATGAAAGAATTAATGGATGCAGTTGATAGCTACATCCCAACACCAGAAAGACCAATCGATCAACCATTCCTAATGCCTGTTGAAGACGTATTCACAATTACAGGTAGAGGAACAGTTGCTACAGGTAGAGTAGAAAGAGGAATAGTTAAACTTTCTGACGAAGTTGAAATTATCGGTCTTTCTACAGAAAGAAGAAAAACAGTTGTTACTGGTGTAGAAATGTTCAGAAAATTATTAGATCAAGCAGAAGCTGGAGATAACATTGGTGTTCTATTAAGAGGTATAGATAGAAAAGACATCGAAAGAGGTCAAGTTCTTTGTAAACCAGGAACAATACATCCACATACAAAATTCACATCAGAAGTTTATGTATTAACTAAAGATGAAGGTGGAAGACATACTCCATTCTTCAACGGATATAGACCACAATTCTATTTCAGAACAACAGACGTTACAGGTGTTATTGAATTACCAGAAGGAACAGAAATGGTAATGCCAGGAGATAACGTTTCAATGACAATCGAATTAATCACTCCTATCGCTATCGAAAAAGGATTAAGATTCGCTATTCGTGAAGGTGGTAGAACAGTTGGTTCAGGTGTTGTTGCTGACATAATCGAATAATATAAAAAAAATAGAGCTTTAGGGCTCTATTTTTTTTGTCAAATCAGTATTAAATACTTGCTTTTTTATAAAAAGAATAATAAAATGGATATATTATAAATACTATATAAATAATAAACAATTAGGAGGACTTAAAGTGAAGATACTTTTAGATGCTATGGGTGGAGATAAAGCACCAGATGCTAATATAAAGGGTGCAGTTAAAGCCATTAATCAAATAAAGGCAGAAGTAATATTAATAGGTAAAGAAGAAGTAATAAGAAGTAAAATAAAAGAATTTTATGGAAAAGAAATAGAAGAAATTTCGGATAGACTAAAAATAAAAAATGCAACAGAAACAATAGAAATGGAAGACACACCAACACTTGCAATAAAACATAAAAAAGACTCATCAATGGTTGTTGGATTTAGTATGTTAAAACAAGGAGAAGGAGATGTATTTATTTCTGCTGGAAATTCAGGTGCATTGTTAACAGGAGCAACATTATTAGTTGGAAGAATAAAAGGAATAGATAGACCAGCATTAGCAGGAATTTTACCAGCTTATAAAAGTAGGTTATTATTAATAGATTGTGGATCTAATACAAATTGTAAGCCAATTAACTTATTACAGTTTGCACAAATGTCTAGTATATATTTAAGAAATACATTTGGAAATGAAAAACCAAGAGTAGGATTACTAAATATAGGAACAGAAGAAACAAAGGGAAATGAACTAATAAAAGAATCATATAAATTAATAAAAGAAAAAGCAGATGAATTAGATATTGAATTTGTGGGAAATGTAGAAGGAAGAGATGCCTTTTCTGGAAAAATAGATATTTTAGTTGCAGATGGATTTACAGGAAATGTATTTTTAAAAACTGTTGAAGGTGTTGGAAAATTAGTAAAAAGAACATTATCAGAAAGTATTAAAAAAAATGTGTTTACAATGCTTGGAGCACTTCCTGCAATGCCATCAATAAATGCACTTTCAAAAGCAATGGATTATAAAGAATATGGTGGAGCATTATTTTTAGGGGTAAAAAAGCCAGTTGTAAAAGCACATGGAAGCAGTGATGAAAAATTATTTGAATTTACAATAAAACAAGCAGAGCAATTTGTTGAAAACAAAGCAGTAGATAAAATGATAGAAAAATTTCAAAATGAAAATAAAACTGAATAGTTGGTACAAAAATAAAATAATTATAAACATTACTTGACAAATATGAAAACATATAATATAAATGTTACATATAATAAACAAAATAAAAAGAAATATACTAGAGATACTTGAGAGGAGGTGAACTTATAATAATGAGTTCAGAAGAAGTTTTTGAAAAAGTAAAAGAGATAATTGTAGAACAATTAGGAGTAGCAGAAACATCTGTTACATTAGAAGCATCATTTATAGATGATTTAGGAGCTGATTCTTTAGATATAGTTGAATTAATAATGGCTTTAGAGGAAGAATTTGATATAGAAATTCCTGATAGCGATGCAGAAAAAGTAGTTACTGTAGGAGACGTAGTAGACTACATAAAAGAAAATGTTTAATAAAATAAAGAGTTTATTATTATACACACTCAGATGTTAATTTATTTAGCAACGAGTGTGCTTTTTATTATAAGAAAAGAATGATTGTAAAGAAGATAATAATTATTATTTATATTGTACAAAAAAAGAAAGTCATTGGTATACCATTGACTTTCCAAAAATGAAATATTTTTGTTCTTGTTTTTCTTATGGGTTATCTGTAGGTATCTGTTATTTCACAGGTACAAGGGTTTAAGTTTCCCTGCATTCTCTGCATCTCATAAGGAGATACAACCTGACATCCTCTTGTGACAGGCTCAACCCAACGTGAATGAATGTTTTTCTTTCTTCTAAAGAAAGAAAATTTTTTCTTCTTTGGGGTAGGAGTATTATACATCTCATACTGATACTCATAAGGTTTCATTACTATACATGCTGTTCTTGATTTTTTCATTTTTTTCTCCTTTTCTTTTGGTTATTTAACCTAATGAAATTTCTACTATAAATTACAATTATATTATAACATTATTTACATAAAATGTCAAATTAGTACAAATTGTATTGAATTGAACAAATATAGTAATACTTAATTATTTATAACAGAATCAAAATCTTCTTGAGAAATATACCCATATTCCAACATTCTTTTAAGAACTTGTGCTTGTCTTTGTTCAGCTAAATCTGGATTTTTAGTAGGAGCATACACAGAAGGAGCATTAGGCACACCAGCTAACATAGAAGCTTCAGAAAGATTTAATTCTTTAGGTTCTTTATTATAATATCCTTCACTTGCTTGTTTTATCCCATAATAACCATTACCAAAATAAGCTGTATTAACATATAATTCAAAAATCTCTTTTTTATTATAATTTTTTTCCAAATCATATGCAGCAAAAAATTCCGCTATTTTTCTTATGGCATTTTTACTCTGATCGAAACATACATTTTTAGCAACTTGTTGAGTTATAGTGCTTCCACCTTCTTGTAATTCCATATGTTTAATATTTATATAAATGGCTCTAGCAATTGCAATAGGATCAATTGCACCATGTTCATAAAATCTATGATCTTCTGTTGCAATAACTGCATTTATATAATCTTCATTTAAATCATCAAAATTGACAAAATCATTATCATTTCTTATAGTGTTAACTCTGCTTGATAAACTATTTTCTTTTAAAGCATTAGAATAATAATTATATCCTAAAAATAAAAGTATAGAGGTACATATAATTAGCAAAATAAATATGAAAACTATAATTTTAAATAATATATTTTTTAATATTTTCATAACATCACCCATATATATTATATAATTTTTTTTGATTTTGTAAATGACTATTTTGTCATAAAATGTATATTAAACAGTGTAACCATAACAGATGTATTATTCATATAATTTACTAATAGAAAGAGAGGTATTTATATGATTGTTTTTGATAAGATGCAGGCTGTAGGGAATGATTTTGTAGTTATAGATGCAACTAAGGGATTACCTATATATAATTTAAAAGTATTAACTAGATTTATTTGTGATAGACATATTGGAATTGGAGCAGATGGAGTAATATTTTTTGAATATAGTAGAGTGGCAGATTTTAAAATGAGGATTTTTAATAGTGATGGAACAGAAGCAGAGATGTGTGGCAATGGAATAAGGTGTTTGGCAAAGAAATTATATAATCACAAATATATTGAGAAAAAGGAATTTAGTATAGAAACTTTAGCAGGTATAAAAAAAGTAAAAATGTACATATCTGAAACTCAAAATGAAAAAATAGAAATAAATATGGGAGAAGTTCTTTTTGGAGCAAAGTCAAGAGTTGCATACTTGCCACGAGGGTTTGAAAATAGTGATTTTGTAGAAGTAAAATACAAAGAAGAAATATTTAAACTTTATTTAGTATCTGTGGGAAACCCACATAGTGTTTGTTTTGTAAATGATTTTAATTCTTTTAATTTTGAAGAAGTAGGAAAATTTATTGAGAATTATAAATGTTTTCCAAGCAAAACAAATGTTGAATTTGTTCAAATCAAAAATAAAAATAGTATAGTAGTTAAAGTATGGGAAAGAGGAGTAGGAAGAACATTAGGATGTGGAACAGGCGCAATTGCTTCTGCAACAGCAGCAATTAAAAATAAATTCACAGAAAGTGATGTAATTGTGGATTTAGAGGGAGGAAAAGTAGAAATAAAAGAAATTAATAATGAAATGTATTTAATAGGTGATGCAAAATTTGTATATGAAGGAAAGATACTAGATTTATAAAATAAAAGTTAATATAAATAAAGGCATGAAATTTTTTATTCATGCCTTTAAATAATTATTTTTTTACACCATTTTTTATCATTTCATCAATTATTTGGGAAATAACAACTCTTTCATTATAAGGGTATTTAACACCATTTCTTTCTAAATATAAGTCATGTCCTAAACCAGGAATAACAATTATATCACCTTTTTGAGCTATTTCAATAGCATATTTAATTCCTTCTGTTCTATCAACAATAATTTTATAAGGTTTTCCTGTTGGAATAATACCTTTTTCAATATCTTTTAGAATAGATAAAGGATCTTCTGTTCTAACTTGATCAGACATTAAAACAGTAAAGTCAGCAAGTCTACCAGAAATCTCTCCCATTATAGGTCTTTTTGCTTTATCACGATCGCCTCCAACGCCCCAAGCACAAATAACTCTACCTTTTGCATAAGATCTAACAGCTGTTAAAATGCTTTCTAAACTAGATGGAGTGTGAGCATAGTCTATCATTATAGTTAATCCTAATTTATTAGGAACTAATTCACTTCTACCAAGAACTTTAAGATCTTTTAATGCATCTTTTATTTCATTAGCAGGTACATTAAAAACAGATGTTGTAGCAATTGCGCCAATTGCGTTATAAATACTGAATCTACCAGGAATTGATGCTTCTATTTGTTCTGGTTTACCGTTTATAGGTAATTCAAAATCTATATAAGAATCTGTTATTTTTATTTTATCTGGATTTGCTTTAAAGTCTGATTCATTATCTATAGAAAAAGTAATAATATTCTTTTCTGGAAGTAAAGAAGAAATAGTTTTTACTTTTTCATCATCATTATTTATAACAATAGTTTTGGCTAGCTTTAAAAGTGCAAGTTTACAATTAAAATAATCTTCCATATTTGGATGTTCATTTTTACTAATATGATCTTCTGAAAGATTTGTAAATAATGCTACATCAAAATCACAACCGGTTACTCTATTAAGTTTCATGGCTTGAGAAGAAACTTCTATAATAGCGACTTCTACATTTTTTTCTACCATCATTGCCAAATATTTTTGAATTTCTATACTTTCTGGAGTTGTTCTATCTGTATCTTCAATTTTTTCATCATTTATATATACGGCAATACTGCCAATTAAACCAACATTTAATCCATGTTTTTCTAAAATAGATTTAATCATAAAAGTTGAAGTTGTTTTTCCTTTTGTACCAGTTACTCCAATTAATTTTAATTTCTTTGAAGGATTATCATAAAAATTGCAGGCTAAAATTGCTAGTGCTTTTCTTGTATCTTTTACAGATATAACAGGAATATTATAGTTTAAAGAATTAACATCAACATCTGGTTCAACAATAACTGCAATTGCACCATTTTCTATAGCACTTGGAATAAATTCTATTCCGTTTTTAGAAAATCCATTTATTGCAACAAAAAGTCCTCCTTCTTTAATTTTTCTGGAATCTGAATGAATATTGGTAATATCAACTTCTAGATTTCCATTTGTGTTTAAAATATCTACATTATTTAATAAATTTAATAGTTTCATATAAAAAATCCCTTTCTTTTAGAAACCAAAAAGAAAATAAATTATTATTTTTCCTTATTTGGGAACAATTATATATCTTTTAAAATAAAAAGTAAAGAAAATTAAATCACTAAAACATATAAAATTTGATATTATTTTAAGTAGTTTGTATTGAAAAACAAAAAATAAAATGATATAAATAATAAAAAAATAATAATTTATTTTTTTAGTGTATATAAATATAAAAGGTGATAAAAATGATAAAAATTAACCAAAACTTTTTAAATTTACAAGATAGCTATTTATTTTCAACAATAGCCAAAAAAGTTGCTGAATACAGCAAAAATAATCCTAGTAAAAAAATAATTAAATTAGGAATTGGGGATGTAACAAGACCAATTGTTCCAGCTTGTTTAGAAGCAATGCATAAAGCAGTTGATGAAATAGGAACACAAGAAGGATTTAAAGGATATGGACCAGAACAAGGATATGAATTTTTAAGAGAAGCCATATCAAATGATTACAAAAAGTTAGGAGTAGATATACAAACTAATGAAATATTTGTGTCAGATGGAGCAAAGTGTGATTGTGGAAATATTGTAGATATATTTGCCCAAGATAATATTGTTGCAATAACAGATCCAGTATATCCAGTATATTTAGATACAAATGTTATGTCTGGAAGAAGTGGAGAATTTGATAATGAAAAAGGTATATATAAAAATATAGTTTACCTACCTGTTATAGCAGAAAATGATTTTAAACCAGAATTACCAAAAGAAAAAGTTGATATGATTTATTTATGTTTTCCAAATAACCCAACAGGAACAGTACTTTCAAAAGAAGAACTAGAAAAATGGGTTAAATATGCAAAAGAAAATAATTCTATAATATTATATGATTCAGCATATGAAGCATTTATTACAGAAGAGGATGTTCCACATAGTATATTTGAAATAGAGGGAGCAAAAGATGTTGCAATAGAATTTAGAAGCTTTTCTAAAACAGCAGGATTTACAGGAGTTAGATGTGCATATGTTGTTATACCACAAACAGTAATGGGATATTCAAAAAATGGAGAAAAAGTAAGTTTAAATAAATTATGGAATAGAAGAACATGTACTAAGTTTAATGGGGTATCATATGTAGTACAAAGGGCAGCAGAAGCAACATTTACAGAAGAAGGGCAAAAACAAGTAAAAGAAAACATAGCTTATTATATGGAAAACGCCAAAACAATAAAAAAAGGATTAGAAGATGCAGGTTATACTGTTTTTGGAGGTACAAATTCTCCATATGTATGGCTTAAAGTACCAGATGGAATAACATCTTGGGAATTCTTTGACAAACTTTTAGAAGAAGTAAATGTAGTAGGAACACCAGGTAGCGGATTTGGACCACATGGAGAAGGATATTTTAGATTAACTGCATTTGGAACAAAGGAAAATACAAAAGAAGCTATTGAAAGAATAAAAAATTGGAAAATAAAATAAGTAAAAACAATAAGATTGCAAATATAATTTTGCAATCTTATTGTTTTATATTATTATAGGAAAGTTCTCCGAACTTCCTATAATATAAATATATTGCACAGAAATTTGCTTTGCAAATTTCACGCACGAACAAAGACGCGGACTTTAAAATGTTTTAATAATTACAAAAGTTATTAATGGCCGCTTTTGTTCTAATAAAAAAATATATAAAAATGTATAAAATATTAAAATGGTCAATGTAACAAAAATGTAAAAGAAATGTAATAAAAGTAAAGAAAAAAGTATTAAATGAGTATCCGTAAAGGCATAGAAGACTAATTGATATAATTAAAAATAAGAGCTATTGAAATTTGAAACAAAATATTGTAAATATAAAATAGAGATAATATTAGGAGGAGTAGAGTATGTTAAATAAAAAGGCAAGAAGAATTATTTTTATATTTATATTGTTTTTAATTACAATAACTTTTAAATTGCCAAGCGTTGAAGCTTCAACCACATACCAATTTGGAGATACTGCAACAGGTGTGTTGGATGATAATGGAACATTAACTATAAGCGGAACAGGTACAATAACTTCAGATAAGATTCAAAACACAGATGATAAAAAATACTTAAAAAGTAATACTAAAAAAATAGTTATAAATAATGGGATAACTGGAATTGAATCATATACATTTCGTGATTATAGTAATCTAACAGATATAACGTTTCCCAATACCTTAATTTCAATAGGTACAGCTTCATTTACAAATTGTAAAAGTTTAACTAATATACCAACTCCTGATAGTGTGACTAGTATAGCCGAAAGTGCATTTTCTGGTACAGGATTTACTCAAATTCCAAATTTTAAAAATGTAAAGAGTATAGAAGAAGAAACATATGCTCATTGCCATAATTTAACTAATATTATAGTTCCTTCTTCAATTGAAACAATAGGTCAAAATGCGTTTTACTTTTGTCAAAAATTAACTAGTGTAGAAATAAAAGATAATGTAAAATATATTAATTATAAAGCCTTTTCAGAAGTAAATGATAATACAATATTAGCTGGAAAATTTTCATCTATAAGTGTATCTGAAAATAATCAATATTTTAGTAGCCAAGATGGTATATTGTTTAATAAAAATAAAACTGAATTGGTAAAGTTTCCGGAAGGAAAAATAGATGAACAATATGTAATACCAAATACAGTTACAAAAATATCTGATCGTGCATTTGAACATTGTGTTAATTTAAAAGATGTAACAATACCAGATGGTATTACAGAAATAGGATATGAAGCTTTTTGGAAAGCGGGGCTAACTAAAGTTGTAATTCCATCAATGGAATCTTTACAAAGTGGATATACATTTAAGGAATGTAATAATTTGGAGTCTGTTGTATTTAAAAATGGTATTTTGTTTTTAAATAATTATACATTTGAAGATTGTGAAAATTTAACAAGTGTGACAATACCAGAAAGTGTAATATCTATAGGTGGAGGATTTTTTGCTGGATGTGGTAAATTAACGGAAATTAATATTGATAGTAATAATAAAAAATATTTTAGTGAAAATG
The DNA here is from genome assembly GCA_934133175.1 of uncultured Clostridia bacterium. Classification (GTDB taxonomy): domain Bacteria; phylum Bacillota; class Clostridia; order TANB77; family CAG-508; genus CAG-269. The sequence goes on from CAKPAX010000033.1 coordinate 9,152, forward strand.
GAATTATTTATAATAAAGATAAAACAGAAATAATAGCATACCCATCATTAAAAGGTGCATATACAATTCCAAATTATATAACTTCTATAGGTGATAGTGCATTTATGAAAAACTATGGCTTAACAAGCATAAAAATTCATTCTGGTATATCAATTGAAAGTCAAGCGTTTGAGTATTGTAATGAATTAACAAATGTTGAGATTGATTCTGGTTCACAAACAATTGGAAAGATTGGTCGCCTTGCATTTGCATATTGTAAAAAGTTAAAAGAAATAAAAATTCCAAATACTGTAACCAGTATAGATGATATGGCATTTTATTATTCTGGATTGGAAAAAATACAAATTCCGCCAAGTGTAACACAAATAAATTCAACTGCTTTTCAAAGTGTAAATCAAAACTTAATATTTCTAGTTGAAGAAAATAGTTTTGCAAATAATTTTGCAAGAAGAAGTTATAGAAATTATGTAACATTTAGTACAATGAGTCCAACAAATGGAAATGTAGACGTAAAGTTAAAAGATAAAAAAATTCGTACATTTTTTGAAAATGGTTCTTGTGAAGTAGAATACAAATATGGAAATTATGAAAATTATAAGACCAATAAAATAACTGTTACAGTTGATTGGATAAATGAAACAGTAAAACCACAAATAGAAAGTTTGGTAGCAAATACAACAAAATGGACCAATAGCGATGTAGTGTTAACAGTAACTGCAAATGATGGAAACTCAGGACATGATTTAACTTATTCATGGGATGAGGGTGAAACTTATGGAACAGATACAACAAAAACAGTAACAACAAATGGTACATATTATGTTTATGTAAAAAATAGTATAGGAAGTGTTTCTGGACAAAGTATAGTAATTAGTAATATAGATAAAGATGCTCCATATATATGGAACATAGAAAAAAGTACAGAGTCTTTAACTAAAGAAGATATACAAATAACAGTAACTGCATATGAACGTGGTTCGCAATCAGAAACGTCAGGATTGGCAGATTCGGCATATTCATTAGATAAAACGAATTGGAGTAATAGCAATGTATTAACAATAACAGCGAATGGAACATATACAATATATGTAAGAGATAATGCAGGAAACATTGCACAACAAGATATAACAATAAGTAATATAGATAAAACAGGACCAACTATACAACTAACAGCAAATACAACAGAATGGACAAATGGAAGTGTTAAATTAACAGTATCCGCAACAGACAATGAAGGAGGAGCTGGTTTAAGTAGCTCTCCATATTCATGGGATGCTCAGCAAACATGGGGAACAACTACAACAAGATATGTATCTTCAAATGGAGAATATACAGTATCAGCAAAAGATAGATTAGGAAATATTTCGACACAAAGTATAACTGTAAGTAATATAGATGTAATTCCACCTGAAATTACAGGTGTACAAGATGGAAAAATTTATACAAATGTTATAGTTAGACCAGTAATAACAGATAATAATGAGATAAGTAGAGTAGCTTTAAAAAAAGATGGTAAATTAGTTCAGTTTAGTTCAGGAAATGAAATAGGTGAATCAGGGCAATATGAATTGAGAGCATATGATGTTGCAAATAATGTAACAACAATTAAGTTTACTTTAGTTATATCTGATACAACAAAGCCAACAGTAAAATTAAGTGCAAATTCAACAAGTTGGACAAAAGATAATGTAATATTAACAGTATCAGCAGTAGATGATGATGGTGGACTAGGATTAGCTGAACAGGCATATTCATGGGATAATACCAATACATGGGGACAAGAAACAACAAAAGAAGTAACAGCAAATGGAACATATGGTGTATATGTAAGAGATAAGGCAGGAAATACTACATATGAAAGTATTAAAATAGAGAATATAGATAAACAAGCACCATCAGTAAGTTTAAGTCAAAATGTTTCTTTATACACAAATGGAAATGTGATAATAACAGCAACAGCATCTGATAATCAGAGTGGATTAGCAGATTCAGCATATTCATGGGATAATCAGCAAACATGGACTAATGAAAAAACAAAAGAAGTAACAGTGAATGGAAAATATACTGTATATGTAAAAGATAAAGTAGGAAATATTTCAAATAAGAGTATAGAAGTAACCTATATAGATAAAGTCAATCCAACAGTTGAATTAACACCAAATACAACAGTTTGGACCAAAGATAATATAACATTAACAGCAACGGCAACAGATAATGATGGTGGATCAGGTATTTCACCAACAAATTCAGCATATTCATGGGATAACCAACAAACATGGACTAATACAAAAACAAAAGAAGTAACAGCAAATGGAACATATACAATTTATGTAAGAGATAGAGCTGGAAATATTGCAAGTAAAAGTGTAACAGTAAGTAATATAGATAAAACAGCACCAACGATAAATGTAACAGCAAGTACAACAAACTTGACAAAAGATAATGTAACATTAACAATAACAGCAACAGATAGTCAAAGCAATTTGGCAGATCAACCATATTCATGGGATAATCAACAAACATGGACTGTAGCACGAACAAAAGAAGTAACAGCAAATGGAACATATACAGTTTATGTAAGAGATAAAGCAGGAAATGTTGCAAATAAAAGTATAACAGTAAATAATATAGATAAAACATTACCAACAGTAAATATAACACCAAGTACAACAAACTGGACAAAAGAAAATATAACGTTAACAATATCAGTAAATAATGAACAAGAAAGTCTAGGATTAGATGATAAACCATATTCATGGGATGGAACAAATTGGGGAACAAGTACAACAAAAGAAATAACAACAAATGGAACATATACAGTTTATGTAAAAAATAAAGTAGGGACAATAGTAGAAAAAAGTATAACTATAAGTAATATAGATAAAACAGCACCAACAGTAAATGTAACATCAAATACAACAAACTGGACAAAAGGTAATGTAACATTGACAGTAACAGCAACAGATAATCAAAGCAATTTATCAGAACAACCATATTCATGGGATAAAACAAATTGGGGAACAAGTACAACAAAAGAAGTAACAGCAAATGGAACATACACAGTATATGTAAAAGATAAAGTTGGAAATATTGCAAATAAAAGTATAACAGTAAATAATATAGATAGAACAGCACCAACAATAAATGTAACGTCAAATACTATAAATTGGACAAAAGATAATGTAACATTAACAATAACAGCAACGGATAATGAAGGTGGCTCAGGATTAGATGATAAGCCATATTCATGGGATGGAACAAATTGGGGAACAAGTACAACAAAAGAAGTAACAGCAAATGGAACATATACAGCATATGTAAAAGATAAAGCAGGAAATGTTGCAAATAAAAGTATAACAGTAAA
>CAKPAX010000034.1 GCA_934133175.1 uncultured Clostridia bacterium
TATATATACAAAAACAATTAATTTTTTATTAAATTTATTTCATTTACTAATATAATTTCTTATACAAATTACTATTTATTATCTTCGTTTTCTTTATTTATTTCTTCTCTTAATTCTCTTGGCAAAAAATCAAAAGCTCTTTTATCTTGAGCAATTGCAATTTTAGCAATTTCTTTATTATGTAATATTCTATTACTAGCATATTTTATTATTAATCCTTTATTTGTAACAGCTTTTGTTACAATTTCGTCATCATCTCTTAAACGTTCACTTGCAAAATATAAAGCTTGTCCATAATTTTCTACACAATTTAATATTAATTCTCTATCTGCTTTTAATTTATCTGATGCATAACAAATTGTCCATGGTGCAGTTTTTATAGCAAGCATTAAAACTTCCTTATCACCTTTTAATCTGTCACTTGCAAATTCCAAAGCTTCTCCATCTTGCATTAATGCTTCTATTACTATATCTTTATCATCTTTTAATTCATCTGATGCATATTCTAACCATTTTCCTTTTTCTTTAACAGCATTTAACATATATTCTTTGTTATCTTTATTTTGAACTACTTCTTCTAATTCCATTTTATACCCTCTAATTTATTTATTTTTTAAATATTCATTAATTGCATATGCAGCATTTCTACCTGATCTTGCAGCCCAAGCAACTGTACTTTTTTCTCCTACTAAATCTCCACCTGCAAATATTTGTGCATCTGATGTTTGTCCATTTTCATCTATTTCTATATTACCATATTTAGTAACTTCTAAGCCTAAACTATTAACTAATTTTTCTTCTACTTTTGATCCTACTGCCATAATAACATAATCAATATCTAACATAAAATTGCTATTTTCTATATTTACAGGAGATAATCTTTTTTCGCCTTCTTTTTGTACAAGTTCTGTTTTTATACATTCTACTTTTTCTACTTTATCTTTACCTAATATTTTTAATATATTTGTTTGAAATAAAAATTCTACCCCTTCTTTTTTTGCATCTTCTATTTCTTTTTTTTCTGCTGGCATTTCTTGTTCACTTCTTCTGTATATAACAGTTACATTTTCAGCTCCTAATTTTTTTATTGTTCGACAAGTATCCATAGCTACATTTCCGCCACCAATTACTGCAACTTTTTTATTTTTAAACTCTGGAAAATTCTTATTTTCTAATAATTCATTTCCTCCATATACACCTTTTTTTTCTTCTCCTTCTATATTCATTTTAGAAGATATATTTGCACCAAAACTTAAAAATATAACATCATATTCTTTTTTTAGTTCATCTATTTCTAAATCTTTTCCTAATTCTATTTCATTTTTTACTTTTATTCCAAGTTCTAATATTTTTTGTACTGTATTTTCTAAAACTTCTTTTTCTAACCTAAATTCTGGAATTCCATGTTCTATTATTCCCCCAAGTTTAGATGATTTTTCAAATATTGTTACATCATATCCTTCTTTTGCTAAAAAGGCAGAACATGTCAATCCACAAGGTCCACCGCCAATTATTGCAATTTTTTTATTTTGTTTTACTTCTGTATTTTTAGGTATTTTCCATCCATTTTTTATTGCTAAATCTCCTATAAATGCTTCTAGTTTTCCTATTTCTACAGAATCAAACTTAAATCTTCTAATACAACTTCCTTGACATTGTTTTGTATGTGGACAAATTCTTCCACATATAGGCTGTAATACAGTTGTTTCACATAGCAATCCATATGCTTCTTTATATTTTTCCTCTTTCATTAATTTTATAAAACCTGTTGTATCATTATTTAATGGGCATCCTGATTGACAAGGTTTATTTACACATCCATAACATTCATTAACTAATTCCTTTATTTCTTTCATCTTTATCTCCGCAAATTCATTGTTTATTTTTGTATATTATATCATTTATTTTATAAAATTCAAACTCAATTATATAATTTTTACTGTTCAGTCGCCATGTACATTATGTTGACATTTCTTTCATGTTATGGTAAAATATATGTACATCCTATTGGATGATTTAATTTACCTCCTTATGGGTAGTGGGAACGATATAAATTGTTAACTATTTATGTTTTCACTACTCTCTGGGGATAAGGTAGTGGGATAAATTTGTAGTTTAATAATTTATTGAAGTTCCCACTATTTACTTAAGAGAGGCTTAACCTCTCTTTTTTTAGAACATATATCTATTTTGCATTCCATAATTTTGTGAAGTATAATTGGCTGTATTATAATTCGCATTTGACATATTAAAAATTGAACTTGTAGTTGATATAGTTATAAATTTTATAGAATAAATATCTGCATATACTAAAGAATCATTTTCAAAAGATCTAAGTAAAATATAACTTGCACCAACATCTTGAAGTATTCCTATTCTATCCACCAAATTATTAGTACCTATCAAAAATTCTACTCTCATTAGTTTTCCTATTTGTTCTCTTAAAAATGCTGGTGTATATATAGGGTTTGTCAATATCTCTGGTTCTTGATTTGTTTCTATATTTCTATTATCATTATTTACACCTTTTTTAACTTCCTCTTCCATATTTTTCCTCCTTTTATGTATTTTCATATTGAGATGTTGGCCTATAAAAACAATGCTCTCCTAATCTTGTATGAAATGTACCTGAACCATTTCTAGGAAATGTATTTTCACAATTTGGACTAAATGGATTCAAATACCACAAACATTCTCCTATTTCTGGTAATTTATTTCCAGATAATGCCCAATCAGCTATATAATAATGAATATCAGTCGGATTCATATTATAAATATTTTGTGAATTATATCTTCCAAACAAATTATCAGTAGCACAATCAAACTGTCCTGCTTGAAATATGATATTTCTTACACTTCCATTTTGTGATATTCTTGCATACTCACCTGTAGAAACATTTACTCTATTCATAATAACTGTTGCAACTGCTTTCATTCCATTGACTCCTTCTCCTCCAGCCTCACATTGTACAATTCTTGCTAAAAGTTCTCTTTCTGAATAAGCCACTCAATTCACCTCAGTTAATTATATGTAAAAAGAGTTTAATAATTCTAAAAATTATTAAACTCTTTTATTACAAATTTCTAATTATTTTTTTATAGAACACGCTGTATTCATCTACTTTCTTTTTGCAATTAATGCTTTAATTTTTATTCCTTGTTCTGAAAACATTTTTTCATGTTCTGTTTCTATATTATCCCAAAAATCAGTTTCACTATGTAAATCATATGTTCTTTTTACAATTTCAAATCCAGATTCTTCAAAGTATATTAAACTTGAAGTAAATAAATCATCATCATCTGTTTTAAAATATATTTCTCCATTATCATCTAAAAATTCTTTATATTTTTCAAGTTGTCTTGTATGTGTAAGTCTTTTCTTTCTATGTTTTCCTTTTGGCCACGGATTACAAAAATTAATATATATTCTTTTTATATTATCTTCTTTATTTAATATTAACAATATTCTTTCAATATCAAATCTTGTTAGTATTAAATTATCAACTTCCTTATTTTGCACTTTATATTCTTCTTCTACATTTCTTTTTGCTAATCCCAACATAGCATCAACTAAATCTATAGCTATATAGTTTATATTAGAATTTTTACTTGCTAGTCTTGATATAAACTGTCCTTTTCCACAACCTAATTCTAAATGAATTGGATTTTTTTTATTTTTAAATTTTTCTTTCCATTTTCCCTTATATTCTTCTGGATTATTTTCATAAAAACTGCTTGCTTCTAATTCTGGTCTTGCCCATGGTTTGTATCTTATTCTCATTGCTAACTCCTTATTCTTATTTATCTATACAATGTTTTTTATATAAAGCTTTTATATTTTTTCTAGTCATTACAGGATTAATTCCTTTTTCACTTATTTGTGTAAAAACTTCTGTTAACATATTTGCAACATTTTCATTTATAATTAACTTATTTCTTTCTTTATTCCAATATTCTAATGGATACTCTTTACAAAACTCTTTTCCTTTGTATGTCATTCCTGCAGATAATCTATCACATATCATTTCTGCAGTGTATTTATATGGTATTATGGGTACATATGGTAATAATGATACATCTACCCAATAATCACTATGATGTTTATTTCTCCCTTTATGATGTAACCATGCTTTAGAATATCCATTTTTCTCTTTACATACAACTATTGGACTTCTTTTTCCATTATAATATTTTATACTTTCCCAAAATTCAGTTGGTGAAAATTTTGATAAATCATGTAATAACCCTCTTACTGGCAATCCTATTTTAAAACATAATACAAATACATGCCATCTGTGTATTGTAACTAAACATATATGTTTTATTGCATTAACTAATAGCATAAGCTCCCTCTCTTTCTTTTGACATTATATATTAAAAAAAATCTTTTTTCAACAAAGTTTTCTAATAAGTTTACAATAATTTTAATTATAATTGTATTTTTTTTATTTTGATTATATAATTAATTCATATAAGGAGTTTTTATGAATCTAGAATATATAGTAAAAAAAGATGATAATTATACAAACATAAATCAAATTTTAAAAAATGAATTTAATATTTCTTCGAGATTATTTTCCAAACTAATAAACATGAAAAAAATATCAGTAAACGGCGTTATAACAGACACAAGAAATCCAGTTAAGCTTGAAGACAAAATAAGTATTTCTTTTGATTATGAAGAGAATAACGAAAACATAGTTCCTAAAGAAATGAATTTAGATATTTTATATGAAGATGATTGGTTGCTAATAATTAATAAACCAGATAATATTGCAGTTCATCCGTCAATGTTACATTATTATAATTCTTTAAGTAATGCAATCAGATTTTATTTTGATAAAATTGGACTAAAAAAGAAAATTAGGCCTGTTAATAGACTTGATAAAAATACCTCAGGAATTGTTATCTTTGCCAAAAATGAATACATTCAAGAATGTTTAATAAATCAAATGAAAAATAATACTTTAAAAAAAGAATATTTAGCTCTTGTTGATGGTCATTTTAATGACAAATCAGGAATAATTAACAAACCTATAGCTCGAAAAGAAAAGAGTATAATAGAAAGATGCATTTCTTTGGATGGAAAAGAATCTATAACCAAATATGAAGTTCTTAAAGAATTTAATAATTATTCTTTTATAAAATGTATTTTATTAACTGGTAGAACTCATCAAATTCGTGTACATTTAGCCTCAATTAATCACTCTATTTTAGGCGATAGTTTATACGGTAAAGAAAGTAAGTTAATTAATAGACAAGCTTTGCATTGTTATACCATAACATTTATTCATCCAATTAATAAAACCAATATTGAAATTATTGCTCCCATTCCTTTAGATATTTTTAATTTAATAGCTTAATATTTACTTTTATATGTTTAAGTGATATAATATTTTTTGTAACTTACGTTTTGGATTAGTTTAAGGAGGTAAATATTTATGAACAGTAAGAATTCATCAGACAAAAATTCACCACTTATACGGATTCATGGAGTGTTATTCTGCAATGACAATTTCAGTGTAAATGCTCCAATGGAAACACATGATATCAATATTATAGGAGGCTTGTCCGTTGCTGGATATTTAAAAGCTAGAAATATTGATATAAGAAATGGAGACTTAATTGTCAATGAGCTTGAAGCTGAAAGAATTTCAGTTAGCTCAGCCATATATTGTGGTGGCTCTTGCCATTGCCATTCAATCTCAAGTGAAAGTTTCATTTTAATAGCTGGAGATTGCTATGCGGATTCTATAACAGCTAACGGAGATGTGGTAATCGACGGAATTTTTAATAATTCTATTGAAAATATTAAAGTTCCAGATGAAAACCATATCTATATCAACGGATCTAAAATAAGATAAAATAATTTATCTCATTAAAAACAAAAACGACAGGTATTACCTGTCGTTTTTCATATTATAAAAGTAAATCTATAAGCCGGGTTCTGTCATTTAAAGTAGTCATTTATCTAGGATATATATTACTATATATCTCAAGCCACGCAATTAAGAAGTTGTCGAGCAGACTTAATCTTCTTTTTTAGGTGTTGCTCCAGATGGGGTTTACATTGACCCAATATGTCACCATATCAGCGGTAAGCTCTTACCTCACCTTTTCACCCTTACCAAAATTGGCGGTTATTTTCTGTTGCACTTTCCTTAAGGTTTCCCTCACTAGACGTTATCTAGCATCTTTGCTCTATGGAGCCCGGACTTTCCTCTCATACATCCTTTCGAATTGTATCAGCGACTACTCAATTTACTCAACTATTATTATATCATATAGAATTAAATTCTTCTAGTAAATTTTTATATTTAATTAAAAATATTTCTTTATCCTTTATATTAGCTGCATTCTGTAACTCATTTAATAAAATATAACCTCTATTAACATTATACATCTTTGTATCTTCTGTAACATTATTCAATACTTTAGAATAACTTTCTATTGCCTTATTTATATATTCTATAACTTGATCCCAATTTTCAGTCTCCACAATACTATATGCTGCAACAACATAAGCTTTTGTATTTATTACATTAGTATATACCTCATTAGTTGACACCTGTTCTAAATATTTAGGTAAAAAACTATATAGTTTTGCTAACTCTACTAATGTTTTCTCTTTATCTTCCTTTTTTACTACTGCAGTAAGATTATCAAGTTCCGTATTAAATTTTAAAATTTCATTTTTATCTGTATCTAGATCGTATAAATCAAGTGTTATAGTAGGGACTATTGAATATAAAACTTCTATTTCATTTTTTATTTTACTCCAATCTACTGATCCAGAAGTTGTTGACATACTTGAAATTCTTTCAACCGAATATTTATTAGTATTTCCTTGTTTTTGACTATTAGAATCAGATTCACCATTTCCTGAAGCTTGGGCTTTGTCCTGCGTCTTTGATTTTTCATCTCCTATATTAGAATTATCATTTTTATCACTAGACTTTGTTGTATCTTTTATATCATTCTCGTCTATTTTACTTGTTATAACTTTATAATTCTCATATTTAATATTATTCATTGAATTTAATAAGGCTGTTAACTTAGTTTCTAGATATTTAACTTCAGAAATGGCTTTATCTTTCCCTTGTCCATCATTATTTCTATTTTTAGCTTTTATAAACGATGCTAAAACAACAGAACCTATAATTATTAAAATTAATATTACACATATTAATATTTTTTTTGATTTTTTCATTTTATCACCTATTTGATATTATTTGCGTTTTATAAAACTATTATTCTTATATTTACTTTTTATTTGAAATATATGTCAGTATAATTATTTTTATTTTTTTCATAATAATATCAAGAGGAGATTTTTTATTGTGATAGCATCAGTTATTTTTTATAGTAATGAAAAAGGTGAATTAAATAAATTTTTAAGTAGATATTATGAAACAAATTTAAATATCAAAGATTGTTTAAAATGGGAAAAAGAGTACAAAAATCCTATTGAAATGGCTGAATTAATTGGTACATTTATAGATAATAATGAAGATTTTAAAATCAACATGTGGATATGTTTAGATGATGGTATCTATATAAATATTACTAATATTAATGCAAATGAAATCATAAAGTATTTGTATGAAAGATTTCCTTATTAAAAATAAGTGTCTCTATATGTTTTAGAGGCACTTATTGATTTATTAGTTTATATATGATGTACTTTGCTTTTTATATAATGTTTTTTATACCTTGTTGTCGCAGCCTTCGTAATCCTTTGTTTCTAAGGAAGGCTGCTTCATTCGCCCTTCGCTAGCGCTCCGGTTGCTCGCTACGCGGTATTGCAAAACAGTATATAAAAAGCTTTATACTACATATTTTAAATTTTTAAATTTATTTTTCTGATGAGTCTTTTACATCTTCAACTTCTTCATCTGTTTTTTCTTCACTTGAAGCCTCATCTTCATTTACAATTTCTACTTCTTTTGCAGGTTCTGGCTCAGGTTGTTTTTCTCCACATTCTGGACAAAATTTAGCATCTTTTTCAATTCTTGCACTACATTTTGGACATTGTCTTAAGTCTTTTAGTTCTAAACTTTCTTTTAAATATGATTCTATTTCAGCTGATAAAACATCAATTTTTGTACATTCTTCTTCTAAATCTTTTTTTATATCAATATTTTCTTTTATTACATGTTTCTCATATACTTTTCTTCCAATTTCTTTATATAACTCATCTATTTGTGATTTATTTTCATTCATTTTCATTTTTAATTTTGCCTCTTTAGCAATCTTTCCAGTTTTCTCAGCAGTTGCTTTGTATGTTTCACTTGCCTTTTTTCCTAATTTATCAAAAAAATCCATATAAAATTCCTCCTAAATATATTATTTATTTAACTCTTTATTTTATTCAAATTTTTTATCTCTTGTCATTAGCATATCTACTCCAGCTTTTGGATCTAATTTTCCTTGTATCATATCATAAACAGCATTTATTATTGGTGTTTCTACATTATATTGATCTGCTAATTTTTTAGCAACTTCTATATTGTCTATACTTTCTATTGTCATACCAACTTCTTTTTTTGTTTCTTCTAAAGTTTTTCCTTGTCCCATTAATTTGCCTGCTCTTCTATTTCTACTATGCTCACTTAAACAAGTTACTACTAAATCACCTAATCCACTCAAACCATAAAATGTATCTTTTTCTCCACCTAAATCTACACCTAATCTTGAAATTTCTGTCAATCCTCTTGTTATTAATGCTGCAAATGCATTATCTCCAAGTCCTATTCCTGCTGCAACACCAGCACAAAATGCTATAATATTTTTTAATGCTCCACCTAATTCTACACCTTTTACATCTTTAGATGTATATATTCTCATCTTTTTACTCATAAATGTATTTTGTATTAATTCTAGAACATCATCATGTTTAGATGCGACTACTAAAACTGTTTGAATTAATATAGAAACTTCTTCTGCATGGCTTGGTCCTGATAAAACACCAATTTTTGCATTTGGCATTTCTTCTTCTATAACTTGATCTAAAGTTTTTAAAGTATCACTTTCAAAACCTTTTGAACATATTATTATCGGTTGATTTGTAACATATTCTTTATATTGTTTTACTATATTTCTTGTAAATTTTGATGGTGTTACATGTAAAATAAAATCTGATCCGTCTATTGCTTCTTTATAGTCTGTTGTACAGCTAACACCTTCTGGTATTTCTACATTTGGCAAAAATTTGCATTTTTTTTCATTATTTATTAAGTCTGCTTCTTCTTGCATAAATGACCAAATTTTTACTTTATTTCCTAAACTTGCTAAATATATTCCTAAAGCAACTCCCCAACTTCCGCTTCCTATTATTGCCACATTTTTCACTTTAATTCACATTCCTTTCTAAATAACTAATCATTTTTAATTAGCATTTTTAAAACTAATTTTATTTTCTGTTCCATTTAAAATTCTTTTAATATTTTCTCTATGATTAAATGCAACTAGTATTGCTAAAAGAATACTATATATAAAATAATTGCTTCCTTCTGTTACTATAAAAGTATCTGTTAAAAATATAGTTAAAACAGGAAATAATATTGCAGCTGCAATTGATCCAACTGATACCATTTTTGTAAGAGCCATTAATACTAATGCGAATATCAAACAAATTAAACCTATTTTCCAATTAGTCATAAGTATTACGCCCAATGATGTTGCAACACCTTTTCCACCTTTAAATCCAAAGAATATTGGAAATGTATGCCCTACAACAACTAATATTCCAGCTATTTGAACTAATAATGCTTTGTCTAAATCTTTTATAATATTTCCAACTATAATAGCTATTCCTATTGAAACAACTCCTTTTAATATATCACATAGTAATGTTATTACTGCTGCTTTTTTTCCTACAGATCTAAGCATATTAGTTGTTCCAGCATTTCCACTTCCTTTTTCTCTTACATCAAATCCTGCCATTTTTTTACTTAAAATTACTGAAAAATTTATACTTCCTATTAAATATGCAACTATTGCTATTATTATATATGTTACCATATTAAATTTCACTCCTATTCTTTATTTTCGCCTTTTTCTCTTGCAATTAACCTTACTGGTGTACCTTCTAATCCAAATTCTTTTCTTATTTGATTTACCAAATATCTTTGATAAGAAAAATGGAATAATTCTTTGCTATTTACAAATATAACAAATGTTGGTGGTTTAGTTGATACTTGAGTACCATATAATATTTTTAATCTTTTTCCTTTATCTGTTGGTGGTTGTACAATTGCTATTGCTTCATTTATAACATCATTTAAAACTGATGTTGATACTCTTAATGAATTTTGTCTTTCTACTTCATTTATCATTTCAAATAATTTATTTACTCTTTGTCCTGTTTTTGCTGATATAAATATTATTGGTGCATATGATAAATATGATAATTTTGCATATATTTCTTTTTTATATTTTTCTAATGTTCCTGTTTCTTTTTCATATTCATCCCATTTATTTACAACTATAATAACACCTTTTCCTGCTTCGTGTGCTTCACCTGCAATTTTTGCATCTTGATCTGTTACTCCTTCCAATGCATCTATCATCATTAAACACACATCAGCTCTTTCTATTGCTAAAAGAGTTCTCATTATACTAAATTTTTCTATTGATTCTTTTATTTTGCTCTTTTTTCTTAATCCCGCTGTATCTATAAACACATATTTTCCATATTCATTTTCAAATTCTGAATCTATTGCATCTCTTGTTGTTCCTGCAATGTTACTTACTATTGCTCTATTTTCACCAAGAATTTTATTTACTAATGAAGACTTACCTACATTTGGCTTTCCTATTACTGCTACTTTTATTATTTTTTCATCAACAACTATATTATCCATTTTAGGAAATTTTTCATAAACAGCATCTAATACATCACCTATTCCTTTTGCATTTGCTGCTGATATTGCATATGGATCTCCTAAACCTAAATTATAAAATTCATATATTTCATCTGGCTCTTTTCCAAAATTATCTGCTTTGTTACAAACTAGAACTATTGGTTTTTTAGATTTCTTAAGCATTATTGCTATTTCTTGATCTGCTGCTGTAACCCCTTGTCTTATATCTGTTAAAAATATTATTACATCTGCTATTTCTATTGCAATATTTGCTTGTTCTCTCATTTGAGATAATATTATGTCATCAGATTCTGGTTCAATTCCTCCTGTATCTATAATTGTAAAGTCTATTCCTCTCCAATTTGTTTCTGCATATATTCTATCTCTTGTAACTCCTGGTGTATCTTCTACTATTGATATTCTACTACCTGCTATATAATTAAAAAATGTTGATTTACCAACATTTGGTTTTCCTATTATTGCTACTATTGGCTTTGCCATCTAATCACCTCTTTTTTTATCATATGAATTATACCATATTTTAAGTATGTATAACAAGAAAAATAAAAAATATCTAAATAATTATTGTTATGTTGTCAAAAATCACGTCACCATTTACAATTTTTTTAGATAATTAACCTACTTTTCATGCTATTATAGAACAAAAGCGGACATTAATAACTTTTGTACTTATTAAAACATTTTGAAGTCCGCGTCTTTGTTCGTGCG
>CAKPAX010000035.1 GCA_934133175.1 uncultured Clostridia bacterium
CCTGCTTCATGATATGCAACTAATTTGTTTTCTTTTTCACTTCTTACTCTTGTTTTCTTTTCAGGTCCCATAGTTACTTTAACCATAGCATCTTCAATTTCTTTCATACCTATTTCATTTAAGTTTCTTCTTGCTGCAAGTAATGCTGCTTCATTTAATACATTCTCTAAATCAGCTCCAGAAAATCCTGATGTATTTTTGGCAATTATTTTTAAATCAACATCATCAGCTAATCTTTTCTTTCTGCTGTGTACTTCTAATATTTGTTCTCTTGCTTTTACGTCTGGTGCTCCTACTACTATTTGTCTATCAAATCTACCTGGTCTCAATAAAGCTTTATCTAATACATCTGGTCTATTTGTAGCAGCCAATACTATAACACCTTCATTTTCAGAGAATCCATCCATTTCAACTAATAATTGATTTAATGTTTGCTCTCTTTCATCATGTCCACCACCAAGTCCTGCACCTCTTTGACGACCAACTGCATCAATCTCATCTATAAATATAATACATGGCGCATTCTTTTTAGCTTGTTCAAATAAATCTCTAACTCTTGATGCACCAACACCAACAAACATTTCGACAAAATCAGAACCACTTATAATAAAGAATGGAACTCCTGCTTCTCCAGCAACGGCTTTTGCTAATAATGTTTTACCAGTACCTGGTTGACCAACAAGTAAAACTCCTTTTGGAATTCTTGCTCCCATATCTGTAAATTTCTTTGGATTTTTTAAAAATTCTACAATTTCTTCTAATTCTTCTTTTTCTTCATCAACACCTGCTACATCTTCAAATGTGATCTTGTTTTTATCTGCTGATGTCATCATTCTAGCTTTACTTTTTCCAAATGATATAGTTTTATTTCCCCCCTGGTTATTTCCACTCATCATAAAGAACCAGAATATAAAGAATATTGCTAATAAACCAAATGGTGTAAGTAAACTTAATATTGTAATAAATATTGATTCTGATTTTTCACTTAATGAAAAATTACCATTTTTTAAATATTCTTGTGAATATGTCATAAAACTTTCCACATCAGGAATATTAACTTCTTTTCTTATTTTATCAGATTTTAATTGTACATTCGCTGTTTTTCCATCAGCTTCAATTTCAATCTTTTCTACATTTCCTGCTTCAATATTTGTAATTAATTCAGAATATATCATTTTAGAACTACTATTTTCTAATATTGAAGATAATAATACTATAAATATAATCCCTATTATTAACCACATTGCTAATGTTTTTATTCCTTTTTTCAAATCAATTTCCTCCTTTAAGGTTCCAGTTAATCATTTGATTATTTTATATGGTTAAAGTTTGTTACATAACCATACCTGTTTAAAATTTATCCAAAATATAACATATAAAAATTTTATTTACAATAGTTTTTTTATGTCTTTTTTGTTACAATTCCAATCACGTTTTTTCCTACTACGGAAGGCAGTTTTACGGACTTTCAAAAAAATTTAAAAATTTTCAAAATTTATTTTTTTCATTAACTAATGTAAAAAAAATCTTTTTGTCTTTAATCAAAACTTTTATATTCTTATTTGGCATTGTGAATTTATTTCCTACATTACTATTACACAATTTTACAACATCATCTATATGTATTTTTTCTATTCCAGCACTATTCCCTAAGACTTGAGACATACTATCAAAAACTATTCTCTTTTGTATTACCTTATTTAAACCATTAAATTTTTTTAAATCTAAAATTATTTCACTATTATTTTTATTAACAATAATTTTATTTAATTCATTTTTTGTTATTTCTTCTAAAAAACTTTCTTCTTCTGTAACAACTTGTGATAATCTATCCATAGCATCAATTATATTAGGATTAAACTCTTGTTTTATATATGGAATAATTATATTTCTTATTTTATTTCTTGTATATGTATTTTCAAAGTTTGTTTTATCTATTCTAGGATTTAAAGAATTATATTCACAATATTCTTCAATTTCATTTCTTTCCATCCCAAGAATAGGTCTTATATATTTATTATTTCTTATTGGCTCGATTCCTTTTAAACCTGTTAAGCCAGATCCACGTAATAAATTCATTATTATTGTTTCAGCTTTATCATTTTTATTATGAGCGATTGCAATTTTTTGAGAATTTGTATTTTTTAATATTTCATCAAAAAATTGATATCTTAATATTCTTCCAGCTTCTTCTGTTCCCACTTTATTATTATTAGCATATTTTTGCACATCTATTCTTTTTGCATAACATTCTATATTATTTTTTTTGCAATATTCTACAACATATTGCTCATCGTCAATTGCTTCTTCTCTAATCATATGGTTAACATGAGCAACAATTAATTCACAATTTAATTTTTTATTTTCTTTAAGTTTTCTTAATGTGTCAAGCATAAAAATAGAGTCAGGTCCACCAGAAACTCCAAGAACAATCCTATCTCCTGATTTAATTAATTGATATTCATTTATAAATTTTAAAATTCTTTCTAATATTACATTGTTTATTTCAAAATCTTTTCTACTTTTCATAAACTTCTCCTTAAATCTATAAGGCATCACTTAATTATGATGCCTTATTATAACACTTTATATATACACAATTTGTCGAAATTCAAAATTGTATATTAATTTTTTATTTTTATCACTAATCATCAAATCTTTTCTCTAGATTAACAAATTTAGTATAATTTCCAAGCCATAATAATTCAACCGTTCCTGTTGAACCTCCTCTATGTTTAGCAATAATAACTTCTGCTATATCCTTTTTTTCACTTTCTTGATTATAATAATCATCTCTATATAAGAACATTACTATATCAGCATCTTGCTCTATAGCTCCTGATTCACGGAGATCAGAAAGCATTGGTCTATGATCTGGTCTTTGTTCTACAGCTCTTGATAATTGTGAAAGTGCAATTACTGGAACTCCAATTTCCTTTGCTAGCATTTTTAGTGATCTACTTATTTCAGAAATCTCTTGTTCACGGCTTCCACCTCTTTTATTTGTTCCTTGAACTAATTGCAAATAATCTATTACAACTAATCCGATATTTTTCTCTAATTTTAGTTTTCTACATTTTGCTCTAATTTCCATTACCGATATTCCAGGAGTATCATCAATATAAATTTCCGCTTCTGAAAGTGGTCCTATACTACCAGCAAGTTTTTCCCAATCTTCTTCATCTAACTTACCAGTTCTTACTTTATTACTGTCTACCATAGCTTCACTACAAAGAATTCTGTTTACCATTTGTTCTTTTGACATTTCCAAGCTAAACACTACAACTGGTACATTAGCTTTCAAAGCCGCATTAGCAGCTATATTTAGTGCAAATGCTGATTTTCCCATTGCAGGTCTCGCAGCAATCAAAACTAAGTCTGATGGGTGTAATCCAGCGGTTTTATAATCAAGTTCTGTAAAACCTGTTGGAACACCAGTAATATGTTGTTTTCTATTATATAACTCCTCTAATTGTGTAAAGCTATCTACCAAAACATCCTTTATAGGTGTATATCCTTTTTGACTTTTATCTTGCATTATATCAAAAATTTTTTTCTCCGCACTATCCATAATATGATCTACTTCTTCTGTAGGGTCATAGCCTAACTCTATAATTTCATTTGCTGTCTTTATTAGATTTCTTAAAACCGCTTTTTCCTCTACAATCTTTATATATTTTTCCACATTCGCTGTAGTTGGCACCTTATCTGGAAGACCTGCTAAATATTCTAATCCACCAACCTGTTCAAACTTTCCAAGTGAAGCTAATTCATCTTTTACTGTAATTATATCAATTGGTTCTGCTCTATTATATAAATTTAATATAGATTCATATATAATCTTATTATCATCTCTATAAAAACTATCTACCTTTAATTTTTCTATAGCAGAAATAACAGCATCTTTATCTGTAAGCATACTTCCCAAAACTGCTTGTTCTGCTTCTAGATCATGTGGTGGTATTTTTCCTAAATCCATTTTATCCTCCTATAGTTTCTACTTTTAAAGTTCCAACTACTCCTTCATATAGTTTAATATTTACATCTTTTGTCCCTAATACTTTTATTGTTTCTTTTAATTCAATTTTTTTCTTATCTATTTTTATTTTATATTCTCTATCCAAACAATCAGATATTTCTTTAGCAGACACACCACCAAAAACTTTCCCATTTTCTCCTACTTTAACATTTATTCTTAAAGTTATTTTAGACAATTTATCTGCTATTTTTTCTGCTTCTTCTTTTTGAGTATCTTTCTTAAATTGCGTTGCTTCTTGCTTTGATTTTAATTTTGACATATTTTCTGCATTTGCCTCTACAGCTAAATTCTTAGGAAATAAGAAGTTTCTTGCATATCCATCAGATGCATTTATTATTTGATCTTTTTTTCCTACTCCTTTAATATCTGCCTTTAAGATTACCTTCATATTTACCTCCTAAATTTTATTAATTTGACAATTCTTCAAAATATTCATTTATACGTATAATAAGTTCTTGTTTAACCTCTTCAACTGTCATATTTTCAACTTGAGCACCAGCAACAGTTATATGTCCGCCTCCACCCAATTTTTCTAATATAACTTGAACATTTATATCACCTATTGAACGTCCACTAATACATACTTTTTCTCCAAGATTTCCTATTACAAATGATGCTGTTATATCACTAATTGTTAATAATTCATCAGCAGCTTTAGCACAAATTAAACTTGTATCCTTATCTTGTGTATTATAAACTGATATTGCTATTGTGTCATTTGTTATTTCTGCATTTTTAACAATTTCTGATATTTTATTATAATCTTCTAATCCGCTTTGGAACCATTTTTTTACTCTTATTATATCAACTCCACACTTACGCAAATATGCCGCAGCTTCAAATGTTCTAACACCTGTTTTAAATGTAAAGTTTTTAGTATCCATCATTATACCTGCATATAATCCTTCTGCCTCTAAAGTTTTTAATTCTATCTTTGTTTCTGTGTATTGTAATAATTCAGTTACAAGTTCCGCAGCAGATGATGCATATACTTCTTGGAATGTTAAAATACTTTGTTCTATATAATCTGCACTTCTTCTATGGTGATCAATTATAACAATTTTATTTGTTTTATTTAATAATTCCGGCTCTTCAACATAATTAATTTTGTGTGTATCTACAACTAAAAGTAATGTATCTGGTGTTATTTTATTTAATGCTGTTGAACTATCTATTAATGTTTTCTTATATTCTTCTTCTTTGTCTAAACTCTCAATAAAATTCTTTAATGTAGCTCCTTGTGTATCTGTAACTATTAATGCTTCTTTATTTAAACTTTTTACTAATCTATATAAGCCTAAACTTGATCCTAAACAGTCTATATCTGGATTTGTGTGTCCCATTATCATAACTTGACTAGATTCTGTTATTAATTCCTCTAATGCATGAGCAACAGTCCTTGCTTTTACTTTAGTCCTTTTTTCAACTTCTTCTACTCTTCCACCAAAGAAATGATATTTTCCATTTTCTCTTATTGCCGCCTGATCTCCACCTCTACCTAATACTATATCCATAGTAGCTAATGCAGATTTATATATTTCCTTTTCTGTTTCTCCCTCATTAGAAATAGCAATACTTAAAGTTAATTGAACTTTTTCCTTTATAGTCAATTCTTTTACTGTATCTAATATACTAAATTTATTTTCTCTTATTTGTTCCAAATATTTTTGCTCAAAAATATACACAAAAGTATCCCTATCTGATTTTACAACAAATCCATTTGTTTCATTTACCCATTCATATATATTTTTTTCTATTTCCGCCATAATCTGAGTTTTATCATCACTATCTATAATTTGCATTATTTCTTCATAATTATCTACTCTTATTATACCTACACAAGTTCTTGAATCATTAAAATCTTTTTGCAATTTAACATATTTTGTCTCATCAATAAAATAAAACACCATCATATGTTCTTTTATTTTTCTTTTTGATTTTGTAAATTGTCCTATTATTTTATAATTCTTCTTTCCTATTTTTACTTGAGTTAATATTGACTTATCTTTATTTTCTTTTTTTATTTCTTCTTTTACATCTAATATTAAATCATTTATATAATTATTAATATCTATATTTGCAAATTCAGAAATAAATTTACTACTTCTCCATACAACATTTCCATCTGTTTCTACAATAATAAGTGGAAATGGTGAATTTATCAAACTACTTTTAGCAGCAGAATCAACTGTTAATGTTAAATCTTGTAATTGCTCTGATATCTCACTTTTTCTTTTATTATTTGCAAAATATGTATATCCAATAATTAATGCATATATTATTACTGAAGGTATTATAAATACAGGTCTTATAGTACATATCATTACTAATAAAACCAATATTATTATTAAATATATTTTTGTTCTAGATACAAGGTTATCTAGTATTTTAATATTTTTATTTGCCATAGATTTCTCCTTACAATTTATCTATTATATTTTACTTCTAAATACTGTATTTGTCAAGGAAAACGAAGTATAGATAATATTCTTCTAATAGTAAATATAACAGAAAATTAAGCAAATTTTCCTATAATATAAAAAATACTGAGAAAAATTTCTCAGTATTTTTTATATATTAATATTATTCAGAAACTGTACTAGTTGCTGTAGAATCTACATCTGCAACTTTGTCAAGTTCTTCTTCAGTACTAATATGTGTATTTTGATATCTTTGCATTCCTGTTCCTGCTGGTATTAATTTACCAATAATAACATTTTCTTTTAATCCAAGTAAATTATCTTCTTTACCTTTAACAGCAGCTTCTGTTAATACTCTTGTTGTTTCTTGGAATGACGCAGCTGATAAGAAACTATCTGTTGCAAGAGATGCTTTTGTTATACCAAGTAATACTCTTTTACCTGTAGCAGGTTTTTTACCTTCTGCTTCTGCTTCTTTGTTTTTATCTTCAAATTCATACATATCAACAAGTGATCCAGGGAACATATCTGTCTCTCCATTATCGTCAACTCTTACTTTCTTAAGCATTTGTCTACCAATAACTTCGATATGCTTATCATTTATATCAACACCTTGGTTTCTATAAACTTTTTGAACTTCAGCAATTAAGTAGTTGTATACACCTTCTGGACCTTTTATTGCTAAAATTTCGGCAGGATTTATTGAACCTTCAATTAATGCATCTCCAGCTTCAACCATATCTCCATCTTTAACTTTAATTTTAGCTCCAAATGGTATTGTATATGTTTTAGCATCATCTTTAGATTTGACAACAATTTCTTTTTTGTTCTTAGTTTCTTTTATTGATACTTTACCATCTATTTCTGTTATAATTGCAAGTCCCTTTGGTTTTCTAGCTTCAAATAACTCTTCAACCCTTGGAAGACCTTGTGTAATATCGGCAGCACCAGCACCACCAGCGTGTTTTGTGTTCATTGTAAGCTGTGTACCAGGTTCACCAATTGATTGAGCAGCAACAATACCAATTGCTTCACCAATTGAAACTTTATTTCTTCTTGCTAAACTCATACCATAACATTTTTGACATACACCATGTTTTGATCTACATCCAAGAACTGAACGAACTTTAGCTCTTTCAACTCCTGCTTTTACTATTTTTTCTGCGATATCATCAGTTATTAAAGTTTCTGTATCTGCAATAACTTCTTTAGTATTAGGATCAATTATATCTTCTAATGGATATCTTCCTAATAATCTTTCTTGCATTCCTTCAATAATTTGATTTCCATCTTTAATATCAAATACTTCTATACCATCATGTGTACCACAATCGTCTTCTCTTACTATTATATCTTGAGAAACGTCAACTAATCTTCTTGTTAAATATCCAGAGTCAGCTGTTCTTAAAGCTGTATCTGCAAGACCTTTTCTAGCTTGGTGAGAAGATATAAAGTATTCCAAAGCATCTAATCCTTCTAGGAATGATGATTTAATTGGAATTTCTATTGCTTTACCTGTAGTTCCAGCCATAAGTCCTCTCATACCAGCAATTTGTCTTAATTGGCTTATATTACCACGGGCTCCAGATTTAGCCATCATATAAATTGGGTTTAAGTCATCAAAGTTTTTCTTCATTTCGTTTCCAACTTCATCTGTAGCTTTTTCCCATATCTTAATTACAGATTCATATCTTTCTTTATCTGTAATTAAACCTCTTCTATATTGTTTTCTAACAACTTCTATTTTCTTATCTGTTTCTGCTAATATTGCCTTTTTAGCTTCTGGCACTTTAACGTCAGCAACAGAAACTGTAATAGCTCCTTTTGTTGAATATTTGTAACCAGTAGATTTTATATAATCTAGTAATTCTGCAGTATCAGATAATCCATGTGTATTTATTGATTTTGCAATTATTGGTCCTAAAGCTTTTTTATCAACTGTAAAATCAATTTCTAATTTAAATTCATTTTCTGGTTTTGTTCTATCTACAAATCCTAAATCTTGCGGAATTTGTTCATTAAATATAAGTCTTCCTACTGTTGTTTCTATTGTTTGAGTTTTTACTTCATCTCCAACTTGTTTGCTCATTCTTATTTTAACTTTAGCATGTAAACCAACAGCACCATTTTCATAAGCCATTACAGCTTCATCTTTATCTTTAAAATATTTTCCTTCACCTAATTCTCCTGGAACTTCCATTGTTATGTAGTAACATCCAAGTAACATATCTTGTGATGGAATTGTAACTGGTTTACCATCTTGTGGTTTTAATAAGTTGTTTGTTGAAAGCATCAAATATCTTGATTCTGCTTGAGCTTCTGGTGATAATGGAAGATGCACAGCCATTTGGTCACCATCGAAGTCAGCATTGAATGCTGTACAAACTAATGGGTGAAGTTTTATAGCTCTACCCTCTACTAAAACTGGTTCAAAAGCTTGAATACCTAATCTATGTAGTGTAGGAGCACGGTTTAATAATACAGGATGATCTTTTATAACTTCCTCTAATATTTCCCATACTTCTGGTCTTAATCTTTCTACCATTCTTTTAGCATTTTTAATATTGTGTGCTATATGTCTTCCAACTAATTCTCTCATTACAAATGGTTTAAATAATTCAACAGCCATTTCTTTTGGAAGACCACATTGATATATTTTAAGTTCTGGTCCAACAACTATAACAGAACGTCCTGAATAGTCAACCCTTTTTCCTAATAAGTTTTGACGGAATCTACCTTGTTTTCCTTTAAGCATATCTGATAATGATTTTAATGGTCTGTTTCCAGCACCTGTAACAGGTCTTCCACGTCTACCATTATCAATTAATGCATCTACAGATTCTTGTAACATTCTCTTTTCATTTCTTACAATGATTTCAGGTGCTCCAAGTTCAAGTAATCTTTTTAATCTGTTATTTCTGTTTATTACTCTTCTATATAAATCATTTAAATCTGATGTTGCAAATCTACCACCATCTAATTGAACCATAGGTCTTAAGTCTGGTGGAATAACAGGTACAACATTCATTATCATATTTTCTGGTCTATTTCCAGATAATCTAAATGATTCTACTGTATCTAATCTTTTAACTAATTTAACTCTTTTTTGTTCACTAGCTCCAGCTATTTCTTTTTTTATTTTTTCTGATAATTTATCAAGATCTATTTCTGCTAATAATTTTCTTA
Source organism: uncultured Clostridia bacterium (assembly GCA_934133175.1). GTDB lineage: Bacteria > Bacillota > Clostridia > TANB77 > CAG-508 > CAG-269. The sequence goes on from CAKPAX010000035.1 coordinate 9,646, forward strand.
AAGCTTCTGCTCCCATTTCTGCTTTAAAAGATTTTTTACCATATTTTTCTTCTGCTTCATGATATTCTTTTTCGTTTAATATTTGGCATTTTTCAAGTCCAGATGTTCCTTTGTCTGTAACTATATATGATGCAAAATATACTACTTTTTCTAGGTTTCTTGGTGAAATATCTAACATTAAAGCAATTCTACTTGGTATTCCTTTAAAATACCAAATGTGAGCAACTGGTGCAGCAAGTTCTATATGTCCCATTCTTTCTCTTCTTACTTTTGATTTTGTAACTTCAACACCACATCTATCACAAACTATACCTTTATATCTAACTCTTTTATATTTACCACAATGACATTCCCAGTCTTTTGTTGGTCCAAATATTCTTTCGCAGAAAAGTCCATCTTTTTCTGGTTTTAAAGTTCTATAATTTATAGTCTCTGGTTTTTTTACTTCTCCTTTTGACCATTCTCTTATTTGTTCATCTGACGCAATTCCAATTTTTATTTTATCAAATATTTCTGATTCGTCCACGAATTTTGCCCCTTTCCATATTTTAAATTCGGGTAATCTTAGAACAATCTTAAAACTTAACACCGCTCGAACAATTCCCTCCTGTAGTTTTAAGATTTTCTAAGATTTATTTAATTATTATTCTTCAATATCATCTTGGTCATTATCTAAATTATCTATAGCCAAGTCATTATTAAAAATTTCTTCATCTTCGTCGTCATCTAAATCTCCGAATAACTCTTCGTCATCTTCCATTAGATCTTCATCTGATGATTCTTCAATGTAATTATTATCAATTTCGTCATCTACTATAACATTTTCTTGTTCTAGTAATTCTTTATCTCTTTCTAAGTTAAAATCAATTCCTTCATCAATATCTTCTTTAAGTTCTAATTCTCTATTATCATGTGAATATAATTTTATATCTAATCCCAAAGATTGAAGTTCTTTTACTAAAACTTTAAAGCTTTCTGGAACTCCTGGTTCTGGAACATTTTCACCTTTAACAATTGCCTCATATGTTTTAACACGTCCTACAACGTCATCTGATTTAACTGTTAATATTTCTTGTAATGTATAAGCTGCTCCATATGCCTCCAATGCCCAAACTTCCATCTCTCCAAAACGTTGTCCACCAAATTGAGCTTTACCTCCAAGTGGTTGTTGTGTAACTAAAGAGTATGGTCCAGTTGAACGAGCATGTATTTTATCATCAACTAAGTGGTGAAGTTTAAGCATATACATAACTCCAACTGTAATTGGTTTATCAAAAGGTTCACCTGTTCTACCATCATAAAGAGTAGTTTTACCATCTTCTGATAATCCAGATTGTTTAAGTAATTCTTCTATGTCTTCTTCTGTTGCACCATCAAATACTGGTGTAGATACTTTCCATCCTAATTCTCTTGCAGCAGCTCCTAAATGAACTTCCAAAACTTGACCTAAGTTCATACGAGAAGGAACACCAAGTGGGTTAAGTAAGATATCTACTGGTGTACCATCTGGCATAAATGGCATATCTTCAACTGGTAATATTCTTGAAATAACACCTTTATTTCCATGACGTCCAGCCATTTTATCTCCAACAGATATTTTTCTTTTTGTTGCTATATAACATCTTATAACTTGATTTACTCCAGGTCCTAA
>CAKPAX010000036.1 GCA_934133175.1 uncultured Clostridia bacterium
TTTTGTAAAACGATTTGGTGATTTCTTATCTATTATTCTTAATCCGCAAAAGAAGAAAATTGTATGCTTTTCTAGCAAAGATTGTGTACAGTCAAAATTGATTTTGTTATCTAAATAACTGTTAAACAGCCAATAGGTTCTATTAGAATCTATTGGCTGTTCTCCATTCTTTCAGTGATTTTATGGACGGGGGCAAAAACCACTAATGTAAATTAACCAATAATAGGATATAAGTAAAAAAAGATGGGGAAAATAATAAATTTTGAGACAATAAGTTAAACAAATTGCTACGGCAAAAAATATTATTACACATCTTTTTTTATGTACTAATATATAAACAATTGTTTGACAAATAAATGCTAATAATATATAATGGTGAAAAAATAAGGATGTGGTATTATGCAAGAAAATAAATTAGCAATATTTGAAGAAAAACAAATAAGAAGAGAATGGTATCAGGAGGATTGGTATTTTTCAATTGTAGATGTTATAGAAGTATTGGTTGAAAACAATAAAAGGCCAAGAAAATATTGGAGTGATTTAAAGAAAAAGCTTATTTTAGAGGGGTATGTTGAAGTGTCCGAAAAAATCGGACATTTGAAAATGTTGGCAAAAGATGGAAAAATGAGGTTGACAGATGTTGCAAATACGAAAACTTTACTAAGAATTATACAATCTATACCATCCCCTAAAGCAGAACCATTTAAATTATGGCTAGCACAAGTTGGAAGTGAAAGATTAGATGAAATTGTTAATCCTGAATTAGCTATTAATAGAGCAAAAGAAACATATATAAGAAAGGGATATGATGATACTTGGATTGCACAAAGATTAAAGTCAATAGATAGTAGAAAAGAACTTACAGATACATGGAAAGAAAGGGGGGCAAAAAATAAAGATTATGCTATATTAACAGATGAAATTTATAAAAGTACATTTGATATGAATACTGCCAAATATAAAGAACTAAAAGGAATTAATAAAACTAAGAGAAACTTAAGAGATAGTATGGGAAAATTAGAACTTGCAATTACAAATTTAGCGGAAGTAACAGCAAATGAAATGCATAATACTAATAATAGTTTTGGTTTGGAAGAATTAAAAGATGATGTACAAGAAGCTGGGAAAATAACAGGCAAAGCTAGAAGAGATATTGAAGATAAAATTGGGAAAAAAGTTGTACAAAAAAGTAATTATAAAAATTTAACTAATGATATAGGTGAAAAAAAGTTAAAATAATTAAAAACATAAAAGCACTTTTAATCGAATACAATTAAACAAAAGTATTTGCTTAAGGGGGCGTTTTTTAATGCATAAGATTTCCATAGAAGAACGTGCAGTAAAGCTTGCACATTATATAATAGATTCAAAAGAAACAGTAAGAGGAACGGCAAAGGCTTTTGGAATTTCTAAGAGTACAGTACATAAAGACGTGAGTGAAAGATTACTAAAAATTAACCCTGCTTTAGCTGCAGAAGTAAGAGTTATTTTAGATGAAAACAAAGCAGAAAGACACATTCGTGGTGGAATAGCTACAAAAAATAAATATATAAAAGAGCATAATGCTTCATAAAAATACACAATTCGACAAATAGCCTCATATAATAAAGTAGCCTACTATTTATTATATGAGGTGATTTTTATGAAAAAAATAAAAAAAGGAGATATAGTAGCAAGAAAATCGCATGGTAAGGACATATTATTTAATGAAGCATTATTTGTATCGTTATTAAAACCATGTAATAGATTGAAAATATCTGGAATTAAAATTTTAATTAAGAATTTAGGGAAAGAGGTGAATATAAACAAATATAATTTACATGGAATTTAGAGGAACAATGTCAAATATAGCTATAGATAAAGGTACACCAATAGAATAAGTACAAAAATTATTAGGAAATATAAAAATAAATGCAACTATAGAATATGCGATAGTAAACCAAAGAAATGTAAAAAGTTCACATAGAAAATATATAACATAATATAGATAATTGGTAATTAGAATCCTGTAAAGCATGTCAATAATTTTTGATTAGGACACCCTAAAGTGATAAGATTAATTTATGATTTGTTCACCTTGGGTGTGTCGGTTTTTGGCACACCCTTTGACTTTATCATAAATTTAGTGTATTATTAAATTGTTCTCATGTTAAGCCGATAATCTTTCGTTCTTTAAGCAATTGAAATATATAAAATTTTCTATAATTGCTTCAACTGATTCGTTTGATTTAAGGCTTTTCTTATTTTGTACTGAAATTGGTGTTATTTTATACCATTTATCATTAAATCTTACTTTCATTCCAATTCTTTTACTTATACATATTTCAACTTTCTTTTTATGAAGTATTTCTTTCGTTTCTATTAAAAATGTTGTTCCACTAATGCTTATACAATTACTTACATCTACTGTTCTTGTGTATTTGACTGAAAGAATGTAATCAATATTAACATATTTTGGTAATTTTAAAAATGAACTTTTTTTATTTTCTGGTTCTATACTAAATTTCTTATTAAATTTTGGAATATATTTTATTAGAAATTCATTTGCTTCTTCTAATGTTTTTATTTTATGAACTCTAAATTCTGTTCTAAGTCTGTCATGCAATGTATTCCATAATCTTTCAACTCTTCCTTTTGCTTGTGAAGAACCTGCATGAATTAATTTTACATTTAATTCATCCATTATTCTTCCATATTGTGTTGTCGGTTTCGTTATCCCTGCAAGCTGTTCTTCTATTGTTAATTCTTTATCTTTTGGAAAAAAAATACTTGAGCCATCTGCATATAATGCTAATGGTATTCCAAAGTTTTTTAATGTTTGTCTTGTGACTTCTAAATAGCCTTGCATACATTCATTTTCTGATAAATATAATCCCGTAATTTTATGTATTGCGTCATCTATGAAACCATGTAAACAATACATTTTATCGTTACCATAAAAGAATTGATGTGGTGTACCATCAACTTGTAAAAGTTCACCTTCTGAAGAACGTTCTTTTCGCCTATTATGAGGCTTTGTTTTTTTATGCTTTCTTGGGCTTTTAAATCCCTTTTTACGCAATAAAGTGTATAAAGCTGAATAACTTATCATAATATTATAATCTTCTTCTAAAAATTCTTGAAAGTGTTTAAAATTACATTCTTCATATTCTGGTTGTTTCCATATTTCAATAATTTTACTTTTGGTTTCCGCATCTATTGTATGTTTTTGTTGTCTTCCACAATTTCCATGTAACATGGATGAAGCGCCTAATTTTTTATACCTCGCTTTCAATTTTTTAATATAGCGCTCTGAAAAACCTAACCTTTCTGCTGCAATTTTTATTGTCATTGTTCCATTTATACAACATTCAATTACTGATGCTTTAAAATTTTCTTCATTGTTCATTTCTGTTCTCATACCTCCAATTATATCATGGGGTGAACTTTTCATAAATTATTTTTATGGGGTGATCATATCATAAGTTATTCATATAACACATTGACAAAACTTGACAAAACAACTAATTTGTTGTATAGTACAATTATAATAGGAGACAAGAAAGGATGTTATGAAAATGATAAATAGAGAAATATACATGAATAAATTGTTAGCCTATAAAGACACTGAATTCATAAAGGTTATAACCGGCATTAGAAGATGTGGAAAATCAAGTTTGCTAAAAATGTTAATGGATAAAAAATATAAAAGATAATTATAAAAAAACAGTTATAACAATGGATAAAATGTATAATAACACATCAGAGGAAGGAATAGAATAAAAGTAAAATATTTAATTGATTTTTTATTAGAGTAAAAAGGAAGGTAATTTAAAGAGTTAGATTAAAATAGAAAGTCTAACTCTTTTTTGTATGATATGATAAAAGTTATTATTGAGATGAAGAAAAAATATTATATAGTGTAAAAAAATAATATTTGGATATACTTGTTAATAATGAATGGAAAGGACGAGCACATATGGAAATATTTAATAATGATGATTACAAATTTATTAGTAATTTTATAGAAGAAAAAATATACATTTTAAAGGAAAATAAGGATTTTAAAGAGAATTATTTTAGACTTAATGATGTAATTGACGAATTAGAAAAAACTTTGTCAAAGGAGCAAAAGAAAAAATTTAATGAAATTGTAGAGCTGTTTTATAAAACGGAAGAATACTATTTGGCGTTTAGTTATTCATTGGGATTAAAGTATGGGAAAGATTTAGAAAAAATATAATAAAAAAACTTATAAATTTAACATATGTTAGATTTATAAGTTTTAATTTTATTTAGACAAATAATAATCAATAAAATGCAATATACTATCTTTATCTCTTTTGGTCAATTTTTTGAATTTTTCGTCATATATTGAAATTGATTGTTTTACGTCTTCGTCCAATAAATCATATAAAATAATGTCTGGAGTGATTTTGTATGCGTTGCATAATTTTACTAGAGTGTCAATACTTCCTTTAGATAGTCCTCGTTCAATTTGACTAATGTGTCTTGGTTCTAATCCTGTTAATTCTGATACTTGATTTTGTGTTAAATTGTTTTTTAATCTGTACTCTTGGCATATTTTACCAATGTGTTTACTTATATTCTTACTATTCATAACCGTTCTCACTTTCTTTGTTTATACTATAATATTTTATAACAGTTTTGAGAATGACTTTATAGATGATAAAAATCAAAAATAAAATGAATTTTTATCTAAAATGTATTTACAATATTTTTTTTCTTTGGTAAAATTACAGTTGATAAATATCGCTTTTTAATTTGTAAAATTTATATAAACATAAAAAAGGGGCATACTAATGATAAAAATACATATGAAAGGAACATATAAAATGAATAAAATTAAGAAAGATAGAGGTATTACATTAATCGCGCTTATAGTCACAATCGTCGTTTTGCTAATACTTGCAGCAGTATCAATTAATTTAGTTTTAGGGAATAATGGATTAATTAGTAAAACAAAAGAAAGTAAAGTAGAGAATGAAAAAGCAAAAGAAAAAGAAGGCGTTAGTCTAGCAATAGTGTCTAGTAAAACGGAAAATGCAGAAACACTTGAAATAACGCAGGCTAGTTTGGAAGAAGCGCTGAAATCTCAATTTGGAAATCAAACAAAATTTACTATAACAGATAATAAAGATGGCAGTTTTATAGTTAGATTTGATGACACTAATAGGGAATATTATGTAGAAGATACTGGAAAAATACTTGAAAACGATAAAACGCTAGAGATTACATCAGAAGACGACTTAAAAGCTTTCAGAAAGAAAGTGAATGAAGGTAACACATATATAGGAACATACATTTATTTAACAAATGATATCAATTTAGATATAAACGAGGAATGGGAGCCTATAGGAACATACCTTGCTTCAAATACATCAATTGCAGACGAAACCAATAAGCCATTTAGTGGAACATTTGATGGTAAGGGACATACAATAAGCGGACTTAAGATAACTTCTTCAAATAAAGGAAAAGGTTTATTTGGTTTAGTTTCTAAAGGAACAATAAAGAATTTAAAGATAGGAGAAAATTGTAATATAAATGGAGTAGGTCATTGCTCTGGAGCAATTTGTGGATATGCTTATAATGGTACAATAATTGAAAGCTGTTATAACAATGCAGAAGTAAATGGAGTCGGACAACAAATTGGTGGAATAGCAGGCCAAAATCTTCAAGATTCACAAATAATTAATTGCTACAACTCAGCCAATATATATGCAAAAGAGGGAAATGCAGGAGGCATTGCGGGAAACAATTCTGGAACTATCAATAATTCATATAACATAGGGAATGTAAAAACTAATAAAAATAATGTTGGAGGAATAAGCGGATTTTTTGGAGGAACCATAAGCAATTGCTACAATACTGGAAAAATTGAGGCTATAGGCGAGTACTGCGGAGGAATTGCAGGAATATTATATGGAAATGATAATACTAAAATAGTAAATTCATATAATGTTGGAGAAGTAGTTTCTACTGTAGCAGGTAGCATTACAGGAGGGCTATCAAATGGAAGCATAGAGAATTCGCTTTTCTTAGAAAAGACTGTTAATGGAGAAAATGGTGGTTTGCTTAAAGGAACACGCGTGATGAAAAGTAGCGAATTAAAAAGAAGTGCAAACTTATTGGGAAATGCTTTTAAAACTGATTTAAACAACATAAATGAAGGCTATCCGATTTTGACTTGGCAATCTATATAAGATCAACAACAAAGAAGAGAAAAGCATATGAAGAAATTTGATAAAAAGAATGATTTTAATAAAAATCAAGGTATTACATTAATCGCGCTTATAGTCACAATCGTCGTTTTGCTAATACTTGCGGGAGTATCAATTAACTTAGTTTTAGGGAATAATGGTGTTATAAAAAAGTCTAAAGAAGCAAAAGAAGAATATAACAAATCATCGGTAAAAGAGAAAGTTGGATTATTACTAAATGAATATGCAATAAATAATCAAACTGAAGAAGAGGCAAACTTAGCAAAGTTTCTTAGACAAAATTTACAAGTAGGAGTAGCTGAAAATGGAGACAACACATACAATTTCATTTTAGGGGAGTACCAAGTAACAACAAAATAAATGAAAAAAATGTTGAAACTAATTATAGAAGGTATTCGATATATTTTCAAGATATGAAAGACGTTGAAGATAAGAAGGTATATTTTAGCAATAATAGTCTAGGAACTTTTGAAAACAATATTGGTAGATATAATAATTTAGCAATGTATAATGTTGTTGAATAATAGAGAAATACTTATACTATGGAATCGAAGACAATTGGACAGAATATAATTTTTAATAAAACTCCTAACAAGGTAGCTATGTGACAGAAAAATCACATAGCTACCTTTACTATTTAAGAATTTATATAAAAAATAAGTGTATATATAGTAATGGGAGTGTGAAATTATATGAGCGAAGCATTTAAGATTAATATACATTTTGATGAGAAAGGAGAAGAGTTAGAAGAAATAATAAAAAAATTAATAATAAACAGTGACTACTTTAACATCAACCAGAAGGTAGATTACAAAGTAGACAGTATGCGGGATAAAAACAATTTGAATTTAATATAAATACTTAAATTTCAGAGTTTGAAAAAATTTTGAAATTTATTTTTAACCATTGACAAAAACAAATGTTCGATATAAAATTGAGAAAAAATAAATTTTGTAAGTTTATGGAAAAGTTTTAAATATTATGATATAAATAGAATAATTAATATAACTTATAATAATAAAAAGGGGATTGATAAATCTATGGAAGAAAAAAGATGTTTATTATGCAATAAACCATATGATTATAAATATAAAATGTTTGGAAGAGGATGCCTTGATAACATATATGGAGTATTAGATTTTCATAAACCACCAAAATTTGTATGGAACAAAGAAGCATATTTATGCACTAAAATTGCTTGGAAAAATCATAAATATTTCTTAACAAAAAAGAAAAAATATGACTTAGCACAAAAATATATAGCACTAAATTATTTAAAGAATATGAACTTTGATGCATTAAAAGATATAGAAGAAAAAATGTTAAAGGATATAAAAAATATAACGCCTTTTTCTAAAGATACCGTTGAATTAATGACTTTTACACTAAATGACATATATAAATTATTTAATTATTACCAGAAATTTGAAAAGATTATAAAAGATTTTCAAAATATAAATTGGAAAGAAATAGATGAAGAAGTTGCTAATGGCTATATAAAAAGTTTAAGTTTTATATTTGATTTAACAAAGAAAAATAATCAGATAGCATATATTGTATTTTATTCAATGCAATATATGTTTTGGCAAATTGTTGTTATAGGAGGACTATTTACTAATAAGCCTCTTTCTGCTAAATTACTGACAAATTCGCTATCTGTGTTTGGAAAAGAACCAAATGATTTAGTAATAGAAGATGAAGAAATAAAAAATATATTACTTAAAAGTCCAATATTTAAGAAAAAACTAGAACAATTAATAGAAAAATATGGAGAAGGAAAAAACGAATTTATTGTCGACAAAAAATCTCCAAGAGAGGATACTTTGATTAGATTTGATGATGCTGATTTACTTTATGCTCTCCATGATGCAACATTATTAGTTAAAGGAAGAAAAGACGAAAATAATAAATGGAATTTAGAAATTGAAATTAAAGATACCTATGATTTTACAGATTTCAAAGAGTTAAGAGAATATGCAGATGAAGAAAACGGCAAAATGAAAGATATATTATCAACAACATTAAATAATTTAGGAGTTGCATCAAGTGAATATGGAGTAATAAAAGTATATGATGTTAAAATAAAATTTGAAACAAAAGAAGGAGAATTTTAATGTTATAGGATGGTGTTCATATTGATAAAAAAAGATTTAAAAGCGTTTGTGCTTATATTATAGGGAACTATTACAGTATTTTTGATTTTTTACATAATTATATCAAAAGCAACATCTAAGGTAGATGAAGACTATAAAAAATTAGATCTAGAACTAGAATCATACAATATAAATTATTATACTGTATATGAAGATGACGCTTTAATGAAATACAAAGTATATAAATTGAGCATTATAGGAGAAAACGATAAATTTAGAAATAAATTAGAAGAAAGTAGTTATTGGAGCAAAAACAAATTTTATGAATATGAGATGAAAAGATTTTATGAGAGGGTAGGTGAAGAAAGAATAGAATTAGATAGAGAAAACTTATATTATTATGCTAATAAAGGAATTTATGCAATATTTGATTTGAAAAATGAAAAGTTATATTATTTAAAAAGTTATATTTATGGTACACACAATAATTATAGTAATATTTTAGGTGTAAATACTGAAAATTATATCAAAAGAGAAATTTATAGTGTAAGAGAAGGAATTCAATATGATGGACTAGATTATTATGTATATGAATTTTCAAAAGAAAATGGACAGGACATAGTAAAAAAACTAGACTCTAATTCGAAATGGAGTAAAAACAGACTTGATGATAGTATACTAGATGATTTTGAATACAATAAAGAAGTGCTTGAAATAAAAAATGGATATTATCATTATGAATTAGTATGTAGAACAAGTGATGAAAACAAAAAACATAATTTTACAAAAGAAGAAGCAACAGGTTGGGAAATAGGTGTTTATGATGCTGACAAGAATATATTATATTATTATTGGCAAAGTAGATAATAAAGATTTATTGGATGATGATTATAATACAGATATTCAAAAGCTAAAAAACGAGATAAAATCGATAAATATAATATTAAGTTGTGGAGGAAGAATAATAAATGAAATATGATAATAGAAAAAAAGAGGATAAATTAATTCGTTCAAGTGCTGCTGAGTATTTAACATATGTAGCAGCGACTGGAGAAAACGGAGTTGAATTGAGATATGAAGATGAAAATATTTGGTTAACTCAAAAAATGTTATCAGTATTATATGGTGTATCAAC
>CAKPAX010000037.1 GCA_934133175.1 uncultured Clostridia bacterium
TTTTGGTTACTATCTATCATTACTATTCCTGTATCTGAATTTGTACTTTCATCTATATGTGCTCCTTCTGGCATTGCTGCTTTTGCATTTGCCATTACATCTTCATTTCCTCCTGCTACTGCTGTTTTCTTTACTGTTAATGTTATTGTTTGTTGTACTGTTGTTTCTGTTTTATCTGCCCTTTCACATTTTGCAAGTACTACTATTTCACTTTTATCTGCTGCATTTTCATTTACTGTTACTACTCCATATCCATCTACTTCCGCCCCTCCTGATTGTATACTCCATTTTACTGTATCTGTTGAACTTGATGGTGTTAATATTGCTTCTAATTCTACTGTTTTTCCTGTTTCTACTGTTGTTTCTGCATTATTTTTTGTTCTTACAGTTATTCCTGTTGCATATTCTGGGTTTTCATTTACTATTACATTTACATCTCTACTTGTTGATGTTTTACTTTCTTTTACATTAAATTTGAATGTTCCTTTTTCTTCTTTGGCTTGTATTGTTATTTCTGTTTCTGGTGTTACTGTTGTTTCTTGTGTTATTGTCTTATTACCTGCTTTTATTTCTATTCCACTTGTTGATGGTGTTAATTTTATTTCATATCCATTTTCTCCACTTACTGGCTTTTTATATTCTTCTCTTGATACTTTTACTTCATTTTTATTTACTATTAATTCATATTGTTTTCCTAGTATTGTTACATAATTCTTTGAATTTGTTTCTCCTTCTGTATCTAAAGCTACTTTTATACTTTTATTTTTTCCTTGTAATAATCCTATTTCATCTATATTTTTTCCTTTATCATCTTTTATTAAGATTCCATTTACTGTTTCTGTTGTTGTACTTACACTTTCACATTTATATCCTTGTTCTCCTAAATATGCCATTACTGCTGTTTGGGCTGTTGCATCTTCTACTTGTCCTAATCCATCTATATATACTTTGTCTAATTCTAATTTTCCAAGTTCTTCTACCTTGGCAATTTCACTTTCTACTTTAGCCTTTTCTGCCATTTTTAGTATTCCATTTTCTCCTGTTAACATACTTATTGTTACTCCGACTAGTATTAGCAGAACTATTATCGTTATTACCAACGCTATTAATGTTATACCCTTTGATTGTTTTACTTTCATTTTTCTCTTTCTCCTCCTTAGTATTTTCTTTTTGTATTTTATTCTATTATCTTTTCATTTGTCAATATTTTTATAAATTTTATTTTAATTCTTTTTATATTTTTCATATAACATAACTTCATTATATAGAGCAAAAGAATAAGAGCTCCTACTCTTATTCTTCTATTTCTTCAAATTGAGAATTATATAATTCTGCATATGCTCCTTGTTTTGCCATAAGTTCATCATGATTTCCTTGCTCTACAATATTTCCTTCCTTCATAACTAATATTAAGTCAGCATTTTTTATTGTAGAAAGTCTATGTGCAATAATAAATGATGTTCTTCCTTCTGTAAGTTTATCCATAGCTTTTTGAACTAATTCTTCTGTTCTTGTATCAACATTAGATGTAGCTTCATCTAATATTAAAAATGGCGAATCTTGTATCATTCCTCTTGCTATTGTAAGTAGTTGTCTTTGTCCTGCTGATATACCATCATTTTCTCCTAATATAGAATTATATCCATTTGGTAAAGTTTTTATAAAATGATGTAACCCTACTTCTTTACAAACTTCTTTTATTTTCTCATCAGTTATATTTTCTTGGTTGTATATAATATTTTCTTTAATAGTTCCATCAAATAACCATGTATCTTGTAATACCATTGTAAATAACTCATGAATATTTTCTCTTTTTAAGTCTTTAGTAGATACTCCATCTATTCTTATATCTCCTGAATTAATATCATAAAATTTCATAAGTAAATTTACCATTGTAGTTTTTCCAGCACCTGTTGGTCCTACAATTGCTACTTTTTGACCAGGTTTTGCAACTGCTGTAAAGTTTTTTATTGTAGGTTTGTCATTATTATCATATTGAAATACTACATTATCAAATTCTATTTTACCTTTAACTTTGTTTTTATCTAAATATCCTTTTATGTTTGTCTGATTTGGCATCTCTTTTTCATCAACAAATTCGAATACTCTTTCACTGGCAGCAGCTGTTGATTGAAGAGAAGTCATACTTTGTGCTATTTGAGATAATGGGTTTGTGAATAATCTTACATATGTTATAAATGCAACTATAACTCCAAATGAAATAATATCATTCATTGCAAGTAATGCTCCAACTATACATACGGCAACATATCCAAAGTTTCCAATAAACATCATCATTGGTTGCATTATTCCAGATAGAAATTGACTTTTTCTATTTGCTTCACATACTTTTTTATTTAATTTATCAAATTGTATGTCAGATTCTTTTTTTCCATTATATGCTTTAACAACATTTAAACCAGAATAAATTTCCTCAATGTGACCATTTAAATTTCCAAGTTCTTCTTGTTTTGCTATAAAGTATTTTTGTGATTTTCCTAATATTGCAAACATACCTATAAATCCTAATAAACTTGAACCTATCGCTGTTAATGCCATTATCCAGTTAGTATAGAACATCATTATTATAGAACCAATAAATAATGTAATATTACTAACTAAACTTCCTAAAGATTGATTCATTGTTTGTGCTATTGTATCAACATCATTTGTTACTCTTGATAAAGTATCTCCAGATTGATGTCTATCAAAATAACTTAAAGGTAATGTATTTATTTTTTTAGATATTCTATCTCTTAAGCTCCTTGCAAAATAATTTGCTACGTTTGTCATACAAATACCTTGAATAAATGTAAATATAGCACTAGTAAAATATAAAACAACTAAGAAAATAGTTATTGATTTAATTTTGTCTAAATCCATCTTAGGTTTTACAACTTTTTGAATGCTTTCTGGCATTTCATCAATTTTTTTATATAAAGAATTTACATCTATATTTTCTCCAACTTCACTCATTGTTTTTGCAAATTCGTATTGGTCTTCTGGTGAAATTTTAGTTCCATCTATTTCAATTTCTTCAAGTAATGCTGTTATAAATTCTTTGGGAAGATTGTTTTTATCTAATGTTTGAATCTCTGCAGGATTAACAGCACCACTCATAACAAGACTTTGTATATGTTCTTGACTCATATTTTCTTGTATATTTGATACTAATAATTGTAAATTATCTTTGTTTACAACCAATCCTTCTTGAATTTTATCTGTCATTTCTGATAATTTGTTTGGTGCAGATATAGAAAGAACTGCTCCTGCCATTGCTAAAATCAAAGAGATAATTATTAAAGCTTTATATCCTTTTAATTCTTTTACTAATCTTTTTATAGAACCTTTAAAATCCTTAGCTTTTTCTCCAACATTTCCATGTGGTCCTGGTCCCATAGGACCTCTTTTAGGAGGTTTATATTCTTTATTACTCATTTTCTAATTCCTCCTTTGATAATTGAGATAAGGCTATTTGTTTATATACATCGCAATTTTTTAACAACTCTTTGTGAGTACCTTTTCCAACTATTTTGCCTTCATCTAATACTATAATTTGATCTGCATTCATTATTGTACCAATTCTTTGAGCTACAATTAAACTTGTAGCATCTTTTGTATATTTTTTTAATTCTTTTCTTAGAACACTATCTGTTTTATAATCTAGTGCAGAAAAACTATCATCAAAAATATATATTTCTGGATTTCTTGCTATTGCTCTAGCTATTGCTAATCTTTGTTTTTGACCACCAGATACATTGGTTCCGCCTTGAGCAATATGTGCCTCATAAGTATCATCCATTTTTTCTACAAATTCTTTTCCTTGTGCTACTTCAATTGCTTTTTTTATAATTTCAGCAGATACCTTTTCTTTTCCATTGTCTCCATATGCAATATTTGAAGATACTGTTCCATTAAACATTACAGCTTTTTGTGGTACATAACCAATTTTATTATGTAAAAACTCTTGTGTATAGTTTTTAACATCTACTCCATCTACTAAAACTTCTCCTTCTGTTGCATCATAAAATCTAGGAACTAAATTTATTAATGTAGATTTTCCACTTCCTGTTGAGCCTATAAATGCTACAGTATCACCTTTGTTTGCTTTAAAAGAAATATTTTCAAGCAAATATTCATCGGCATCTGGATATTTAAAATATACATTTTTAAATTCTACTGTTCCTACTTCTTTAGTAGTATTTTCTTTTATTTTACCATCTTTTATACTTATTTCAGTATCTAATACCTCATTTATACGATTTGCTGATACTTGTGCTCTTGGTAACATCATAAATATCATAGCCAACATTAAGAATGACATTATTACTTGAATAGCATATGAACTAAATACTATCATATTTCCAAATAAAACAATTTTATCTCCCATTGTAGCAGAATCTATTAAGTAAGCTCCTATAAAGTAAATTGATAGTGTTACCATATACATTACTATATACATTACTGGTTGCATTACTGCAAACACTCTTTGATTAAATAATTGTTGATTTGTTAAGTTCTTATTTGCTTCATCGAATTTTTTCTCTTGATATTCCTCAGCATTAAATGCTCTTACAACTCTTATACCTGTTAAATTTTCACGAGTTACACTATTTAATTTATCTATTAATTTTTGTACTCTTTTAAATCTTGGAAGTACTATTATCATTAATATAACTACTACAGTTAAAAGAACTCCTACAGCAACACCTGTAACAGCACTCCATTGCCAGCTTTTATTTAAGATTTTTGTTACTGCCCATATGGCTGTAATTGGTGATTTTATTAGTAATTGTAATCCCATTGCAATTAACATTTCTATTTGTGTTACATCATTTGTAGTTCTTGTTATTAAACTACTTGTAGAAAAACTTTTAACTTCATTCATAGATAAATTTTCTACTTTTTCAAAAATTTTCTTTCTTATTGTCATAGAAAATTTTGATGAAATTATTGAAGTTATATATCCAGTAATTACAGCTGCTACTAAACTTCCAAAAGCACATAGCAACATATATCCTCCGTTAATTAATATGTCTTTCATTTGACTTCCTTCTGTTTGTACTAGTTGAGTTATTTCAGACATATAATCAGGCATTTTTAATTCTAGCCAAACTTGTGTAATTACTAATGCAAAACATACCATTGCTAACAGCCATTGTTTTTTTGTAACATTTTTTAATAACTTCAACATACATTTTCCTCCCTATTATTCTAAATATTATATATTATTAATACTTTAATTTTGTTAATTCAGCACCTTAATATTTTAGTCTTATATTTAAAATATGTCAATGAAAATAGTTCTTTTTCACATAAATTTCACATTCATACACTATAAATTAAATAAAGGAATTTACCATATAATGTAAATTCCTTTATTATTATAAATTATTTTTATTAAAATTTTATTCTTCTATTTTGTTTTCTTCTTGGCTTTCTTCTTTATCTTCTTCTTTGTCTTCAACTAAGTCCTTCATTGTTAAATTTATTCTTCCTTGTTCATCAATTTCATATACTTTAACTGTAACTTTGTCTCCTACATGTAATACATCTTCTACTTTCTTTATTCTTTCCTTAGAAATTTTAGAAATATGTAATAATCCTTCTTTATCTCCAATTCCTAAATCTACAAATGCACCAAATGCCATTATTTTAGTAACTGTACCATAGTATATTCCACCAACTTCAACTTCTTTTACTATATCTTCTACCATTTCTAATGCTTTTTGAGCTTGTTCTCCATCAGCTGAATAAATTAAAACTTGTCCATCTTCTTCTATATCTATTTTTACACCAGTTGCATCAATTATTTTATTTATTGTTTCTCCACCTTTACCAATTACATCTTTAATTTTTTCTACTTTTATTTTTGTATTTACAATTCTTGGGGCATATTTAGAAAGTTCTGCTCTTGGTTTGTCTATTACTGGTAACATTACATCTTCTAATATATGTTTTCTAGCAACTCTTGTTCTTTCAAACGCATCTTTAATTATATTATAAGAAAGTCCATCAACTTTAATATCAACTTGTATAGCTGTTATACCTTTTTCTGTTCCACCTACTTTAAAGTCCATATCTCCAAAGAAATCTTCTAATCCTTGTATATCTGTAAGCATTACATAATCGTTTTCATCATTAGGATTTGTAACAAGTCCTGTAGAAATACCAGCAACTGGTCTTTTAATTGGAACACCTGCTGCCATTAAAGCTAATGTACTACCACAAATACTAGCTTGTGATGTAGAACCATTTGAAGATAATACTTCAGATACAACTCTTATTGCATATGGAAAATCTTCTTTTGAAGGAATTACAGGAACTAATGCTTTTTCTGCTAAAGCTCCATGACCAATCTCTCTTCTTCCTGGTCCTCTTGATGGTCTTGCCTCACCAACACTATAACTTGGGAAATTATATTGATGCATATATCTTTTTCCTGTTTCTGTATCTATACCATCTAATACTTGCTCTTCACTTATCATTCCTAAAGTAGCAATTGAAAGTACTTGTGTTTGTCCTCTTGTAAATAATGCACTACCATGTGTTCTTGGTAATAAATCAACTTCACAAGATAAAGGTCTTATTTCATCAATTGCTCTTCCATCAACTCTTTTATGTTCAAAGAAAATCATTTCTCTAACACATTTTTTCTCTACTTTGTAAATAGCTTCTCCAATATCTGCCTTATGTTCTTCTGCTAATTCCTCTCCAAATTTTTCTGTATATGCTTCTATAATTTTTTGTGTTAATTCATCAATATTCTTATCTCTTATTTCTTTATCAACTTCTTGAACTTTTTCTTTCATTTCGTCTTTAAAGTTTTCTTCAACAAATTCAAATACATCATGATCAACTTCAAATGATTTATATTCAAATTTTGGTTTTCCTATTTCTTCTTTCATTTTAGAAATAAATTTACATATTTTTTTAATTTCTTCATGACCTGCTTTTATTGCTTCTAACATTACATCATCTGGAACTTCATTTGCTCCTGCTTCAATCATTGCAATTTTTTCTTCAGTTCCTGCAACTGTCAAATTCAAATCGCTTTTTTCTCTTTCTTCTTCATTTGGATTTATTATAATCTTTCCATCAACTAATCCAACATTAACTGCAGCAGTTGGACCTCCAAAAGGAATATCTGATATTGAAAGTGCAGCTGATGCACCTATCATAGCAGCAACTTCTGGTGAGTTATCTTGATCTACACATAAAACTGTAGCTACAACAACTACATCATTTCTAAAATCTTTTGGGAATAAAGGTCTTAAAGGTCTATCTATTGCTCTTGATGTTAATATTGCTTTATCACTTGGTTTTCCCTCTCTTTTTGTAAAAGATCCTGGTATTTTACCTACTGAATATAATTTTTCTTCATAATCTACTGATAATGGGAAAAAGTCTATTCCATCTCTTGGTTCTTTAGATGCTGTAACATTTACTATTACACATGTATCTCCATATCTAACTAATACACTACCATTAGCTAGTCCAGCCATTTTTCCTGTTTCAAATACAAGTTTTCTACCTGCTAATTCTGTTTCATAAGTTTTAAACATTTTCATTCTCCTTTAAATTAAATTACACCTATATTTTATTTTGGAAATAAGATAATTTATTAGATTGTAACCTCTATAATATAAAATTAGTCTTAAATTTACATTATACAAGCTACTTCTAACTAAATAACTTATTTCCACAAAAAGCCCGTTTAAAAATGAACGGGCTTTAGTTTTATTTTCTTAATCCTAGTTTTTCAACTATGTCTCTATATCTTTGAACGTCTTTTTTAGCTAAATAGTTTAAAAGATTTCTTCTTTTACCAACCATTTTTAAAAGACCTCTTCTAGAGTGGTTATCTTTTTTGTGAACTTTTAAGTGTTCTGTTAATTCATTGATTCTTTCTGTTAAAAGAGCGATTTGTACTTCTGGTGAACCAGTGTCTTTTTCTTCTCTTTTATATGTGTTAATGAT
>CAKPAX010000038.1 GCA_934133175.1 uncultured Clostridia bacterium
TTATTGCTACTCCTGCTAGTATTAACATTACTATTATTGTTATCACTAATGCTATTAATGTTATACCTTTCTCTAGTCTTTTGTTCTTTTGTTTCATTTTTTTACTTTTCCTCCCTTTATTTTATTATTAATATATAATATATTATCCTTTCTTCTTTTGCAATAGTTTTTATTATTTTTATCCTTTATAATTTTACTATATTCACTCTTTGTTTTAGTATATTTTTATTTAATATACAATTTATTGTTACAACAAATATCACATTAATTATACCCACTTTCGTTGCTAAAATAATAAAATCATAATATGAATTTATTACTGTATTATTTAATTTTAAGCAAATAGGCACTATTAGCAAAACTTGCAATATAAATGTAAAAATAAATTTAAAATCCACAATAGCTTTTCTTTTTAAAACCTTTTTTGAAAAATGAATCATCACGCAAATGTTTTTAACTGCTACTGCAACAACAGTTCCTATTGCTGTACCTATTAATCCAAAATATTTAATTAATATTAAAGATAAAAAAACATTTATAAAAGCTTCAATATAAGAGAATTTTTTTGCTTCTTTAAAATGACTTAGTATTTTTAGTAATATTTATTTCATATTTTCTTCTAACATATATCTTATAAAAAATAGCTCTTAATACGTAAATTAGCGTATTTACAATTTTTATAGCTATAATTGAACAATTTAGTCTTATTAACATAATTGTTACTATTGTGTTAATTAATATTTCTACACTACCACCAATAGCAATTATATCTTTTTGTTGATTAGCTTGTAAAAACAAATCACTTTCCATAACCATAAAATATTCTACAAATTTACTTAATGATATTTTCTAATAGCAAATTGCCAAATAAGTAATTTATAAAATTTATTTGATAAACTTCTACAATCATTCTTTCATCTTCATTTAACAATAAATCTAATTTAACATTATAATCTCTGTTTTCCTTCAAATCATATAATGAAGCCTCTAGCTCTATAGGCTTACTATATTGTTTTGCAATGAGTATATAAACTGAAGCTAATATTATTGATACAACTATTAATATTCCTATTGCTTTTTTTCATTTTAATTTTAGGAGATATTTTTTTCATTAAAATCCCTAAAATATATGAAATTACAAGTGTTCCTAAAATATAAAGTGGTATTACTATTGCATTACTATAAATAGCATTTAATCTATCAAATACTATTGTTAATACATATGAAAATATTGTAATACTTATTATAGGAATAGCTTTATTTAAATTTTTAATACTTATTAAATCTTTGTCCATATTTTTACCCATTTTATATTATTTTATGGATTAATTATATTTTTTTAACATATGTTGTCAATGTATTTTAATTATTTCGAACATAAAATAAAGACACATATAGTGTCCCTATTTAATATATATATTTGGATCTAACTGTTCAGAATCTTTTAATATTTCAAAATGTAAATGACTTTCATCTGATATTTCAAATACAGCTGTATTACCAACAGTTCCTATACTTTGTCCTTGTTTTACTTTTTCGCCTTCTACAACAAACTCTGTTGTTAATAAATTAGAATAAATAGTTTGGTATCCATCATTATGATCAATTATAATTGTTAACCCATATCTAGGATCATTTTTTATAGACCTTATTGTACCATCTGCAGATGCCTTTACAACTGTTGTTTTATTTGCTTTTATATCTATACCTAAATGTGTTACCCATTCTTGTAATGTTTCAGAATATACTAAATTATCTTTTGCAAATTCTCTAATAACATCACCTTCTACTGGTTTAGCAAAAGAAATCTCTTTTGTTTCTTTTGTTGTACTTTGGGTAGTATTATCTTGTTTAGTTGAGTTTTTTGCGTTCTTTTTAGATTTACTTACAGATTTTGAAGCTGTATTTGTTGTTGTCGCATTAGTTGTATTACTTTGTTTTGTTGTATTTTTTGTCACTGTATTGTTAGCTGCGTTATTTGTTGTATTTTTTGATTCATCTACACTTTTCCCTATACTACTACTTGCACTTTCTGCTTCACTAGTTATTATGTTATCTTCTTTATTATTAGGAACTAAACTAGCAATTTCTTCTGAACTAAATTGTTTAGCATTTTTATTCATAGAGTCAGAATATATTGACATTCCTATTATTAAACCAATTATTAATAATAAAATAACTCCTCCTGCAATTAGGACTTTATTTTCAAAAGATTGTCCTGGTCTTTGTCTTCTATTTGAATCTCTTCTCATATAATCCTCCTTTAATTAATATTATTACAAGTATTTCCCTTTTTTAGAAGATTATACATTTAAAGTGAATTTATATCTTTTATTTCAACACCAGAATAAAAATGTTTTATAATCTCTTCATATGTATTTCCATTTTGTGCTAAACTATCAGCACCTGTTTGACTCATACCAACACCATGTCCATATCCCTTAACATTAAATTTTATGCTATTTTTATTTTTTATTATCTCAAAATTTGTAGATTTTAATTCAAAAATTTTTCTAACTTCCACTCCAGATATATTCGTATTTCCAAATTTCACTGTTTTTGCTCTCCCACTATTTGTATACTCTAATATTTTTATATTATCGTCTTTTGAAAAATCTATAGAAATATCAGAGTATTTAGATTTTAGTTTTTTTAAAACATCTTCATTAGTAACTTCTATTTCTGAATAATATTGAGCATATCCATCTTCTCCTGATGTCTCTACTGATTGTAAATAAGGATACCCTGTGCCTCCCCAAACATTTACTGGTATTTCTGTTGTTCCTCCACTATTAGAATGGAAAAATGCATTAATTGGCTCATTATTATATGTAATTACTTGACCTTTTGTTGCATTTACCGCATTTTCTATTTTGTTCCAATTTTCTTCTCTTACATCTTCTGCCCATTTATTTAATCTATCTTCTTTTGATATCCAAGCCTGACAACATTTATAAGAATCACATAAATCAGCATTTTCGTGTTTGCTTCCATTATGAATTATTTGGTATATTGTATAAGTTCTTGCCACAACAGCTTGAGCTTTTAATGCTTCTTCTGCATATGTCGCTGGCATTTCTGCAGATACAACATTGTACAAATAGTTATCTATATCAAGTTCTTCAACTTCACCTGTTTCTGCATGTAAGAGTTTTACAGTACCAAATTTGCTATAATCATAATTAGTGTTACTAGGTGTATCATTTGTTATCTCTTGATTATTTTCTTCACTTTCTGCACTTGTTGTTTTACTAGATGTTTTTGTACAAATTGCTGGTACAATAAAAAATATTAATATAAAAGCAAAAAAATAGAGAATTAGTTTCTTCAATATTACATCACCTACCTTAAGATACAAGCTTAACTTTCATTGAATTTAGAACTTTTTTCTCAATTCTAGAAACTTGTACTTGAGTTATACCTAGTATTTTGGCAACTTGCATCTGTGTTTTTTCTTTATAGTATCGTAATATTATTACTTCTTTTTCTCTATCTTCTAAATCTTTTATTAATTGTTGAATTGTTATTTTATTTGATATTAATAATGCTTCATCTGTATTTGTAGAAATTTTATCTATAAGACTAATTGTTTTATCTGTTTTGTTATCTCTATAACTTGCATTTTCTAAAGAATCAATAGGTGTTCCAGAATCAATTGCCATAGCAATTTCTTCTTTTGAAACTTTTAATTCTTTGGCCAATTCTTGCAATGTAATTTCTTTTCCTGTTTTATTTAAGTATTCTTTTTGCAATTCTTTTATTTTTACATTTAGTTCTTTTATACTTCTACTTAATTTTATAGGTCCATCGTCTCTTAAAAATCTTTTTATCTCACCTAATATGTATGGTACGGCATATGTAGAAAGTTTTACTTCAAACTCAGAATTAAATCTTTTAATTGCTTTAATAAAACCTATACAACCAATTTGATAAATATCTTCAATTTCATAACCTCTTCCTGTAAATCTTTTTACAATGCTCCAAATTAGTCCATTGTTTTCTTGAATTAACTTTGTCATTTCTTCTTCATTTCCATTTTGGGCTTCCATAATGCTTTCTAAAGTATTATTGTACATAAACTTCCCCCTTAAATTGTTGTTAATTCTTCTTCTAAATTTAAACTTTTTATTTTCTTTTTCATTGTTATTTTTGTTCCAAGTCCTACAACAGACTCTATTTCAATTTCATCCATAAAACTTTCCATAATAGTAAATCCCATACCTGATCTTTCCAAATTTGGTCTAGTTGTGTATAAAGGTTGTTTTGCTTGTTCTATATCTTCTATTCCTTTTCCATTATCAGAAATTTCTATAGATATTTCGTTATCCTTAATTTTGGCAACTATTTTTACTATTCCTGTTTTATCTTCATATCCATGAACAATCGAATTTGTGACTGCTTCTGATACAGCAGTTTTAATATCTGCTAATTCTTCTATTGTAGGATCTAATTGAGAAACAAATGCAGCAACTGTTATTCTTGCAAATGCTTCATTATTTGATTTACTTAAAAACTCTAATTTCATTTCATTATCAAATTTACTTTTCATATTTTTTTATTGCATATAAATTATGCAATGTCTCCTTTCCTTAACTTATAAATTTACTACAGGGATTAATTTTAAAACTCCACACATTTCAAAAATTTTCTTTACGCTTTGAGTTAAATTTGTTAATTCTACTTTTCCGCCCATCATATTAGCTAATTTGTATCTTCCTATTAATAAACCTATTCCTGCACTATCCATGAAAGTGACACTATCAAAATCAAATACAACTCTTTTAGGCATATATCTTTCAATTTCATAATCTGCTTTCCTCCTTATCTTTTGTACACTGCATTCATCAATTTCATCTGTTATTTTAATTATTAACAGCTTGTCTTCTTCAAAATATTCACTTTCCAATACATTTCCTCCTTTGTTTGATTTTTAAATATTATATTCTTATTTACATTTTTTTCCAAGAGTAAAACAATAGAAGTTTTGTCGATTTGTGAAATTCGTATGACAAAATAGAACAAAAATGGACACAGCAATTATTTTTGCACACAAAAATAACCCCAAATTTTAATTAATCTTTTGGGGTTATTAAATATTTTAAACTTTTTAGCTATTTTTCAAATCAAGTTATTAAATACTAAGCTTTATTAATTATTATTTACTTAATTCTTTTAATCTTAATGTTGTTGTTTCTAACATTTCTTGATATTTAGCTAATTTTTCTTTTTCTTCATTTACTTTAGCTTCTGGAGCTTTATTTACAAATCCAGGATTTGAAAGCATTTTTGTTCCTCTTTCTACTTCTGCTTGTAATCTTTTAATTTCGTTTTTTAATCTTTCTTTTTCTTCTTCTATGTCTACAATATCTTCAAATGGTATATAAACTTCAATTCCGTCAGCCAATACACTTATAGCATTTTCTGGAATATTATCTTTATTTTCTTGAACTACAATCTCATTTGCAAATCCTAATTTTTCTATAAACAACCTAGAGTCTTCAATTTCGTTTTTAAATTCACTTGTTACAAAAATTAATTTTGATTTCTTAGATGGATGAACATTTAATTTTGCTCTTGCATTTCTTATTCCAACTATTATTTCTTTTATACTTTCTATAACTTTTTCTTCTTTATCAAATACGAATTCACTTCTTACTCTAGGCCATTTTGATACCATTAAATCTTTATCACTATAACTTACTAAATTACTATATATTTCTGTTGTTATAAATGGCATAAATGGATGAAGTAATTTTAATGATGTACCAAATACATGATTTAAAATATCACATACAGCAACTTTTGTTTCGTAATTATCACTATATAATCTTGGTTTTACCATTTCTATATACCAGTCACAAAATTCATTCCATATAAAGTTATATATTTTATCAATTGCTATTCCTAAATCATAATTTTCTATATTTTGTGTAACATCTTTTACTAATTTGTCTAACTTATTTAAAATCCATTTATCTTCTACAGTTAATAATTCTGCATTATAAGTATGTTTTTCATGGTCATATACTTTATGACAAAATTCTTTTATATCATCTTCGTCAACATTTGAATTTATTATAAATTTAGCTGCATTCCAAATTTTATTTGCAAAATTTGAAGCCTGCTCTAATTTTTCTGGCATATATCTTATATCATTTCCCATTGTTGTTCCTGATAATACTGAAAATCTTAAGGCGTCTGCACCATATTGGTCTATTACTTCTAATGGATCAATACCATTTCCTAATGTCTTTGACATTTTTCTTCCTTGACTATCACGAATAATACCATGAATTAAAACATCTTTAAATGGTGGTATATCTGTAAATTCTAATCCTTGAGTCATCATTCTAGATACCCAGAATGTAATTATATCAAAACCTGTAACTAAAACATTTGTAGGATAAAATCTTTTATAATCTTCTGACTCTTTATTTGGCCAACCAAGTGTAGAAAATGGCCATAATGC
>CAKPAX010000039.1 GCA_934133175.1 uncultured Clostridia bacterium
CCCATAATAAGAGTTCCTCGGACTTTCACCGAATTGAATGTACTAAATAAAACTATTATCTGTTTCTAAGTACAATATTATTGTATCACTTTTATAAATTTTTTCATACCTTTTAAATAAATATTTTTTAGCAATTTCTTTTATATAATAGTAATACTAATTTTAGGTAATATATCTATTGTCTAGCCAGCACTGAATTTGTACTCCCGTACGAAATTCGTATGTGGGAATGCCCAAATCCTAAAATCCTAAAGAAATGAGGTGTGTATTTTATTATTTAAAGAAGCAATTAGTAAAAGAATATATGAATTATGCGATAAAAATAAAATAACTCCAAATAAACTAGCAGAACTTTCTGCTGTTGCTCCATCTACATTACAAGATATGCTATCATTAAAAGTTTCTAATCCAAGTTCTTATGTAATTCATCAAATATGCAAGACAGTAAAAATTTCAGAAAAGGATTTTTTTGATAGCGATTTGTTTTTAGAAGAAAATATAGAAGATTAAAAGACTATTCACTCTGAAATGAATAGTCTTTTGTTTTTTATCTTGTTTTTGGCTCATCACTATCATCAAATGGTGTTTTTATACTATCTGTCGGTTGACCGAATGAATCAAGTCTTCTAGCAATTTCAGTATAATATGCTTGGGCATTTACCATATTTATATAATTACCTTTTGTGGTATCAGGCTCAAATTGTTTAAACATCATTGCACTTTGCAAAAATTCATGAACTTGTCTATGTCTTTCAGACCCTGCAAATCCAACAGTTTGACGAGCATACTTTCTAAATTGTGCCTCTATATATGAAACACGTTCAACATATTCTTCTGCTTTTTTGTAAGCAGGTAAGTCAGATTCCATATATTTTTGTAATGCTATATTAAATAGTTGTTCTGTATGATATAAAAACATTTCTTCTTCAGATAATTCGCTTTTTTCTTGTGTATCTTCTTTTTCTTTTTTCTGTTGAAAACCATCATTCTTAATAAATATAGTTTCTTGTCCAAATTTAACAATCATACCCTTAATATATTTAGGTGAAACTACTTTAGAAATTTTTGTAATTCCATAATATTCAGTCCCATACTCAATTGGCTCTGGCAAAGTTTCTAGTATTTCATCTTGTTCTTCTAATGGTATTTCTAATATAATAGCAGCATTCCAATTACCACGATACCCATTAAACCCAAAGTTTTCCATACTAATAATCTTTCTCATTCTTTCCGGTGAAAGCTGATTTGCAGTTCTATCTAATTCATCATCATAAACATCTGGCATGTATATTCCATTTTCAAAAAACGACTTCAAAAGTGGTGAAATTTTATCGATTATACGATCTTCAAAATCTTCTGCAGTTAATCCGCTTTCTGATAATTTTGATAAAATACCATTTCTTACTTCTTCATCATCATAAAATAATGAAAGTGTGCTACAATCTACTACTTCTTTACCTGCTTTTATATATTTTTCAACTTCTTCGCCAGTTAATATTATTGGACATCCATTTCTTTTAAAATTTGGATTAAAATATAAATAATCAAAAAGCATTGTTCTATGTATCCAATATTTTGACGCTTCATCTCGTTCCCACGGTTCTAAATTCGGGTCACTATTTCCTTCAATTACCTCGTCTAATCTTAACGTATATTTCCCCATATTAATAATTTACTCCTCCCATACAAATACTAATCTAATTATTCAACTTGATTTGCAAATTTATAAATAGGTATTCCTCCATTATCATCCCAGTCAACAACTAAATCATCAAATTCTTTGCATCTAAAATCATTTAATCTTTTATAATCTTGTTGTTCCATTGTAAATTCTAAAGCTTCTAAATTTAATTTTATATGTTCAATTTTATTTGCTTTTGTTATAGGTATAATATTTTTTTCTTTACTATAATAATTTAATAATATTTGATTTTGTGTTTTATTATATTTTTCAGCAAGTTCAACTAACAATGGATAATTATGATTTGCAGTTCTATTTCTTCTAAAAGGTTGATAATTTATAAATAAAATGTTATGTTCTTTACAATAATCTAAAATACCAACATCTTCATTTTGTTTACATTCCAAATTATATAACCCTTCAAAACTAAATAAATCTATATTTAGTTCTTCAACTATCATTTTTAATTGTTCTATATTTAAATTACTAGCACTAACATTTTTGCTTTTACCAATGCTAACTAATCTTTTTAATTCATTATAACTGTCTTTTAATGGTATTTTACTTGCCTTTGGTGTATGTAATAAAATACTATCAGCATAAGTAATTCCTAATATATTTAAATACTTATCTAATTGTTCCTCTATATCTTCAATTTTTTCAATAAAGTTTTCAATTTTTACAGTTATAAACAATTTATCTCTATCTACTCTTTTTAAAAATTCAGAAATAAATTTCATTGTTTGTCCACCTGCATAAATATAACTTGTTTCAATGAAATTTTGTCCTTGTTCATAAGAATACATTAATGCTTTCATTTCTTCTTCATCAATTATTAATTCATTATTATTATCTTCCAAAGACTCACTCCTACTTGCACCTAATCCATAAGTACCTATTGCAAGAGGAAAAATATTTTCTTTATTCATTTTTATACCCCTTTTATTATTTCTTTAAATCATTTAGTACATTTTCAAATATTTCTGTTGGAATTTCCATCTTCCCTAATTTTGTACCTTTAGGCCAGTCTTCATCAATCCATTCATAACCATAAAAGTTTACTGGCTTTGAATATCTAGGTATTGCGTGAAAATGCACAAATTCATCTTTCATCATCATAGCACAATAATTCCATTTTTCAGCACCATATAATTGTGAAGTTTTTTCTTCAAACCATTTACATACTTCTGAAAATTCTGCCATTTCTTCACTTGATACATCTTTCAAAAAAGGCTTTCCACTTTTTAAAATTATTATACAACTTCCTAATGTTACAACATTTTCTCTTAATATTATTACCCAATGATTAAATTCTTTTAACACTAATTCCGGTTTATTAAATCTACCTGCAAACTCTAACATATTAACACCTCACATTTCATAAATTTTTACTTCACAATTATCAAGTCCTAAAACTTGTAAATTGCCATCTTCTGGTACCCCATTAAAATAACAATTAATAGCTTTAGTTACACCACTATGAGTCACTAACAAAACATTTTTATCTTGATATTTTTCTTTAATATCATCTAAAAAATCATATACCCTTTTAAAAAAAATTTCTGAACTTTCTGCTTTTTCATAAATTGTTTTATCGTGATAATTCCAATATAAATCTCTATCTAAACTTTCAAAACTTTTACCTGTAAATTCGCCACAATCTCTTTCTATAATTCTTTCATCAAATATTACAGGATAATTATTTATATTAATAATTTCCATTGTATGTTTTGTTCTAATTAAGGGAGAACAAATAATTAAATCAAATTTAACATCTTTTAAACTATCTCTAGTTTTTTCTGCTTGTTCAATTCCTTTTTTATTAAGATCAATATCTCTAATGCCATCCATTATCTTATATACATTACCATCGGTTTGTCCGTGCCTAGTTATATATAATTTCATCTTTTATTTCTCCTTAATAGCAATAACTTCAATTTCTATTTTACAACCTTTTTTTACTAAACTATTTACTTCTACTAATGTACTAACGGGCTTACTATTTGCAAAATATTTATTTCTTATTGGTGATACCTTTGAAAAATCATTAATATCCGTTAAAAATATTTGTGCTTTAACAACATCATCTAAACTAGAATTTGCTTCCTTCAATATTTTTTGAATACATTCAAATACATATTCTGTTTGACCTTCAATATCTTCACAAACCACATTACCATTTTTGTCTTGAGCAATTTGACCAGTAACAAAAATCATCTCTTTGTTATTACCTAAATCAACTTTTAATCCGTGAGAATATGCTCCCATAATTTCTGCGCCATCTTCTGGCATTAAACTTTCTTTAAACATAATTTATACCTCCTATTTTTAATAAAACATTACTACTAATCCTATTATTCCTAAAATAATACAAAATACTTTTTGAATAACATTTCTTTTATTTAAATCTTCACTTATTATTTTAGGGAATAACGAAACACCTATTGCACCTATTATAAAACAAAACGCACCTTGAAATCCATTTAGAGTATTTGCTAATGCTAATGGTATAGTTAAATTTGCAAAATACATACCTCATTTCTTTAGGATTTTAGGGTTTGGGCATTCCCACATACGAATTTCGTACGGGAGTACAAATTCATTGCTTGCTAGACAAATATTATATTCCCAATGACAGCAATGACACATCTATTACACCCTAACTATATATCTCTATTTCTTGTCATATTGTCATTACTAACTAAAAAATCATTCTTCTTCAGTAAGTAATTTTTTTAAATCATCAAGAGATTGTTTTTGTTTTTTTATTTCTTTTTCATTATCTTTAATATAATTTTTCATTACTTTGATAACTTTATTTTTATCTTTATTATCTAATTCAGAAATAGTATTTAATTCTTCTATATTACAATTATCTAATAATTCCCTAATAATCATTTTTATATATAGTTCATCTTGCATTTGATTAACTATATCACCAAGTACTAAAATTGGAGCATTTTCAGGTTTAATAACCATACTGCTATAGGAATTATTAACTGTTGAATCTATTTCTTCCTTACTATACTCACATAGTTCCATTAACATCTCTAAAGAAAGATTTAATACTGAACTTAACTTTTTTAGAGATAATACATTAGGTTTCTTTCTTTCGCCTTTTTCAATTTTAGCAATTGTATTATTATCTATACCAGTTATTCTTGATAATTCTCTTTGTGATATATTAATTTTCTCTCTAGC
>CAKPAX010000040.1 GCA_934133175.1 uncultured Clostridia bacterium
CAATAAAGGAAAAAAGAAGTAAAATATTAATTAAGTTGTCAAATGAAAATCAATTAAAATATAATAAAAGCTATATAGGAAAAATTGTGGAAGTTTTATTTGAAGAAAAGGATCATGATGGATTTTATAGAGGACATACTAATAATTATATATTAGTAAAGACGAAAACTGTAGAAAATTTAGATAATAAAATTGTAAATGTAAAAATAGAAGATGCTGATGTGGAAAATGTAATTGGAAAAGTAGTTGTGTAATAATTTTGTAACATAACTGTAATGAATATTTAACACTATAAACCTTGATAAATTTTAAAATGTATAGTATAAAATATATATGTAAGTATGAGATACAAAGGAGGAAACAAAATGGCTGATATAAATGAAGAAGTAAAAGCTTCAGGAGTTTTTGGTGGAGTTGAATTTGAACAAGACAATCAACAAGCACAAGGTGGAGTTTTTAAAACAGTTTCAAATAATGGAGAAAATTTACCAGCAAAAGTAAGTGTTTGGTCAAAAGTAAAAGATTTCTTATTCCAAGAAATTGATTGGAATAAAGAAATAAAAGTTGAATTAACACCACATCAACAAAAAATTGAAAATGAAATAAATGAATTTTTACATCAAGAGATAACATGGCAAAAAGTTCATGATTTCTTATTTCAAGAAATTACATTTGGAAAAAAAAATAAATAGAAAATTAAAAGGGTGTAGCATAAATAATAAATATATGCTATACTTTTTTTGTACAACAAAAGGAGGATAATATGGCAAAAAATAAAACAGTATTTGTTTGTAATGAATGTGGATATGAATCACAAAAATGGCTTGGAAAATGTCCGGCCTGTAATAGTTGGAATACATTTTTTGAGCAAAAACTAATTGAAAAAAAATCAGGGATAAAAGAAAAAGGACTTGTGAGTAATTCACCAAAAGCTTTAAATTCATATCAAGGAAAAGAATGTGTTAGAATGCAAACTGGATTTAATGAGTTAGATAGAGTACTTGGTGGTGGATTAGTAAAAGGTTCATTAGTATTGCTTGGAGGAGAACCACGGAATAGGAAAATCAACATTGATTTTACAAATATGTGACAAAATTAAAGGAGAAGGAAAGGTTTTATATGTATCTGGTGAGGAATCAGCAGAGCAGATAAAATTAAGAGCAGACAGATTAGGTATAAAAAATGATGATATATTATTTTTAGGAGAAACAGATATTGATATTGTAAGTAATGCAATAACAGATCTTAATCCTAAATTGGTAATAATAGATTCTATTCAAACAATGTATTCTGATGATGTCCCTGCAGCAGCAGGTAGTGTAAGTCAGGTAAGAGAGATAACATCACATGTAATGAGAGTTTGTAAAACTCAAGCAATAACTACTATTATAATAGGACATGTAACTAAAGATGGAAATATAGCCGGTCCGAGAGTTTTGGAACATATGGTAGATACTGTTTTGTATTTGGAAGGAGAAAGATATTTTTCTTATAGAATATTAAGAGGGGTAAAAAATAGATTCGGTTCTACAAATGAAATTGGAATGTTTGAAATGCAAGAGGAAGGAATGGTTGAGATAACTAACCCATCGGAAGTTTTAATATCTGAAAGAGAAAATAATCCTGCTGGTTCTTGTATTGTATCTAGTGTAGAAGGAACAAGACCAATATTAATAGAATTACAAGCATTAACTTCACAAAGCGTTTTTGGTATCCCCAAAAGAACTGCAAATGGAATTGATTATAATAGATTAGCATTATTAATTGCTGTATTAGAGAAAAAAATTGGATTGCCATTAGGTGGACAAGATGTTTATTTAAATGTTGTTGGAGGAATAAAAATAAATGAACCGGCAATAGATTTAGGAATAATTGCAGTTGCAGCATCAAGTTATAAAAATATTCCAATTGCTAAAGATACTGTTATAATGGGAGAAGTTGGATTAACTGGAGAAGTAAGAAGAATTAATTTGATTGAAAAAAGAATAAAAGAAGCAGAAAAATTAGGTTTTAAAACATGTATAATACCAGAAAGTAATAAAAAACTCTTGAAAGAACAATATAAATTAGATATAATAGGTGTGAAAAACATAAGAGATATGATGAAATATTTAGGTTTATAATTATTCAGAAAGAGGTGTAGCAACTTGAGACAGAAAAAAACAGATACAATAACAGAAATATTAAAAATGATTGCTCCAGGAACACCTATAAGAGATGGACTAGAAAATATCTTAAAAGCCAAGACAGGAGCATTACTATTGATTACAGACAATAAAGATGTTATTCAAGAAGTTGTAGATGGTGGATTTTCTATTAATGAAGATTATAATTCGTCAAAGTTATATGAGCTTGCCAAAATGGATGGGGCAATAGTGTTAAGCGGTGATATGAAAAAAATATTATTTGCAAATGCACAATTAGTTCCTTCATATTCAATTCCAACTGTAGAAACTGGAACAAGGCATAGAACTGCAGAAAGAACTGCTAAACAAACTGGTGAATTAGTAATTAGTATTTCACAAAGAAGAAGCATAATAACTGTTTTTAAGGGTAATGACAGACATATATTAGAAAATACAGAAATAGTATTAAATAAGGCAAATCAAGCAATTCAAACTTTAGAAAAATATAAAAAAGTATTTGATAATAAATTAAATTTATTGAATGAATATGAATTTAATGATATAGTAACTTTAGATAATGTAATAACTGCAATCCAAAGAGCAGAAATGGTTATGAAAATAGTTGAAGAAATTCAAACACAAATATATGAGTTACGGTCAAGATGGTAGACTAGTAAGTATGCAATTAGAAGAATTAATTGGAGGATTAGAAAAAGAGGAGTTATTAATTATAAAAGATTATATTGCACCAAGAAGAAAAATAGTACCAGATAAAGTTGTAGATGGATTGCTGAAGTTATCATATGAAGAGTTAATGAGACCACAAACAATTGCCAAATTACTTGGATATGAATATTTTGACAATTATGAAGAAGTAGGCGTTTTTACGAAAGGTTATAGAATACTTAATAAAATACCAAGAATGCCAAGTAATATAGTAGAAAATTTGGTAAAATCTTTTAAATCATTCCAACATATATTAGAAGCTGATATTGAACAATTAGATAGAGTTGATGGAATTGGTGAAGTAAGAGCTATGACTATAAAACAATCTTTAAAAAGAATGCAAGAACAGTTTGTTTTTGAAAATATTAATTTATAAATACGGAGGAAAATAATGAAAAATTTAAAAAAAGTAGGTTTAGTTTTAATAATATTAATATTAATAGCACTAATAATATTTTTGTGCTGTGGATATTATAAAAAAAGTACAATGAAAGTTGAAAATCCTATAGCTACAATAGAGGTAGAAAATTTTGGTACAATAAAAGTAGAGTTGTATCCGGAAATAGCACCAGATACGGTAGCAAACTTTATAACACTTGCTAATAATGGTTTTTATAATAATTTAACTTTTCATAGAATAGTAAGTGGATTTATGATTCAAGGTGGAGATCCAAATGGTGATGGAACAGGTTCTCCTACAATAGATGATTTAAAGAAAAATGGTGATAGTTCAAAATATTCTATAACTGGAGAATTTATTGCAAATGGATATACAAAAAACAATTTGAAACATGAAGAAGGAGTTATATCTATGGCAAGATCTGACTATACTTCTTATTCATCAACTTTAAAAGAAGAGTCTTATAATTCAGCAGGTTCACAATTTTTTATAATGACAGCTGCAAATACATCTTTAGATGGTAATTATGCTGGATTTGGAAAAGTAATAGAAGGTATGGATATTGTTCATAAAATAGAAACAGTAGAAGTAAAAGCGGCAGATGAAGGAAAAGAAGATTCTGCATCATCAGAAAAAAGTACACCAGTAACTCCACCAGTAATAAAATCTATTACAGTAGACACAAAAGGTGTTGATTATGGAATGCCAAAAACATTAACTCCATTTGATTACACATCATGGTTGTATAAATTATATGGAATAGATCCAAGTTCATTTACGACTACAACTGAATAAAATAATTATAGATAATAAAAATCAATAGTTGTCAATACAGACATAGATTTTTGACAACACTAAAATATAAGTTATTTAAAACCAGGCTTAAATTAAGCTTGGTTTTATTTTATATTATAGGAAAGTTCTCTGAACTTCCTATAATATAAATATATTGCACAGAAATTTGCTTTGCAAATTTCACACACGAACAAAGATGTGGACTTTAAAATGTTTTAATAAGTACAAAAGTTATTAATGTCCGTTTTTGCTCTAATCAAATTAAATACAAAAATATAATTAAAAAATTTAAAAACGAAAAAAAATATTGAACAAATATATAAAAAAATATTGACAAAATAATAAAAAATGTTTAAAATATTATATGTGCTCACAAATGAGCTACAAAAAATGGTGGATGTAGCGTAGTTGGTTAACGCGCCAGTTTGTGGCACTGGAGACCGTGGGTTCGAGTCCCATCTTCCACC
>CAKPAX010000041.1 GCA_934133175.1 uncultured Clostridia bacterium
TTAAATAGAGTAATTGAATAAGAGTTACTAACGGATTTATACGTTAGTATGGAATTTTCTTATGCTATCAAAATACGCTTACGAATTTTGGTAAGCAAAAGAAAATTCCACTGACGTGGCGTTTTTTTAATGCAAAAAAACGTCACGAAAAAATAGGAGGTACCAAAATGGGATTTAGTAAAATGATAGAATTATTACAAGAGAAAGAAAAAGGAAAAATAATATTAGTAAATGCAGGGAGTTTTTATATAGCAAGAGGAAAAGATGCAATATTATTACATGATTTATTAAATTTGAAATTAAATTGTTTAGAAACAGAAGTATGTAAAGTAGGTTTTCCTATAAATTCATTAGAAAAATATACAAAATTAATAGAAGAAAAAAATTATTCATATATAGTATATAAATTCGATAATAAACTTTATAAGTTAACAGAAGTGAAAAAATATTTTGATAATATAAATAAAAAAATATTATTAGAAATATTGCAAAGAAAAATAAAAGATAAAAATCTAATATGGCTAATACAAGAAATTTTATATTCACAAAAGCGAGAAAAAGGAATAGAAATAGGAAATTACACATCACATATGTTTGCAAATATATATTTGAATGAAATTGATCAATATATAAAGAATAAATTACATATAAAATATTATTGTAGATATTTAGATGATAGCATAATAATTGTAAAAACAAAAGAAGAAGCAAAATATGCATTAGAAAAAATGAATTATATATTTGTATATGGAAAAATAATAAGCAAAGTAGAATTTGAATTTATATTAAATAGTAAAAAGAAATCAATATCTTTTTTTGAAATTGAATTAATAAATAAATCAAAAATAAAAGTTAAAGCCTATAATGAAAGGGCAGATTATTGTTATAGTAAATTAAAATTACATGATAATGTTTTTATAGAAGGAAGATTAAATAGTAATATTGAAGTAGAAGGTATAAATATTAGAAAAATCAACAAAAAATCAAATGTTTCCAAATAAAAATATTGATTTTTAAGTTAAAATGTGTAATAATATAAAATATAATTAAAAACTATGAAAAAGAGAAGTAAATTTATACTTGTTTATAGAGAATAGAAGTTATAGCTGTAAGCTTCTTAAATAAAGGTAAATAGAAAGTAACTTTGGAGTTGATATGCCGAAAATAAACTTAAGCATATTCGTTTAGGCAACGTTAAAAGCTAATTAAGATATAAATTTCGATTTATAATTAAGGTGGTACCGTGAGATAGAACTCGCCCTTATGTGTTTATAGGGACGAGTTTTTTTGTTTTAATTAATTTTATATATATTGTTTTTTATGCCTTGTTGTCGCATCCCTCGGAATCCTTCGGGAAGGATGCTCCATTTGCCCTTCGCTAACGCTTCGGTTGATCGCTACGCGGCAATTGCAAAACAATATATATAAAATCTAAATATAACTAAAAGAATGGGAGTGAGTTAAATGGCAAAATTAGAAATAAATAGTAAAACACAAGGAGCAGAACTTACAAGTATAAAATTAGACGGAATAGAAAAATTACATCAAGGAGAAAATGTTTTAGGCGAAGATGGTAAAGCTTTTTGGAATAGACATGCACCAATCTTATTTCCGATTGTAGGACAAATAAAAAATGGAACAACAATAATAGATGGTAAAGAATACAAAATGTCACAACACGGATTTGCAAGAGATATGGAGTTTGAAGAAATTCAAAAAGATAGTAATATTCATAAATATGTATTAAAAAGTAATGAGAAAACTTTAGAAAAATTTCCATATGAGTTCGAATTATACATTACTTATACAATAGAAAATAATTCCTTAGAAACTAAATATACAGTAATAAATAAAGATAATAAAGAAATGCAATTTGGACTTGGTGGACATCCAGCTTTTATTTGTGATTACTCATCTGGAGATTATGAGTTAGAGTTTAATAAAAATGAAGATAATTTTGAACTTTTAAAATTAGATAATGGCTTAATAGGAAAAGAACATTTTGAAAACATAATTAAAGAAAATAAAATAAAACTACATAAAGATATTTTTAATGAAGACGCAATAATAATGAAAAATTTAAAATCAAATGAAATTACATTAAAAGATACAAGAAACAATAAAATTGTATTAAAATTTGATTTTACAGGATTCCCATATTTAGCAATTTGGTCTAAAAAAGGAGCACCATTTGTCTGTATAGAACCATGGTATAATACTGCTGACAATATAGATTCAGATGGAATTTTTGAACATAAGGAAAATATTTTAAAAATAAATCCAAATGATAATTTTGAATGTAAATATAAAGTAGAATTTTATAATTAAGGAGGAATTAAAATGAGTGAAAAAAAATTAAATGACAAATTTAATCCAAAAGATTTTGAAGAAAGATTATATAGTGAATGGGAAGAAAAAGGTTATTTTAAACCATCTATGGATAAAAACAAAGAACCATATTGTATAATGATGCCACCTCCAAATGTAACAGGAAAATTACATATGGGGCATGCATTAGATGGAACTATACAAGATGTATTAATTCGTTTTAAAAGAATGCAAGGATATGATGTATTATGGCTTCCAGGATCTGACCATGCAGCTATATCAACAGAAATGAAAGTTGTACAAAAATTAGCCAAAGAAGGAAAGAAAAAACAAGATTTAGGTAGAGAAAAATTCTTAGAAGAAGCATGGGACTGGACTCACGAATATGGAGGAATAATTCAAAAACAACAACGTAAACTTGGATGTTCTTGTGATTGGGAAAGAAATAGATTTACATTAGACGAGGGTATGTCAGATGCTGTATTAGAACAATTTATAAAATTGTATGAAAAAGGTCTTATTTATAAAGGTAAAAGAATGGTGAACTGGTGCCCAAGTTGTAATACATCTATATCTGATGCAGAAGTTGAGTATAAAGAAGAACCATCACATTTATGGCATATAAGATATAAAATAACAGGAACAGATGACAAGTATGTAGTTGTTGCTACAACTAGACCAGAAACAATGCTAGGTGATACTGCTGTTGCAGTACATCCAGATGATGAAAGATATAAAGACTTAGTAGGAAAAACATGTATATTACCTATAATGAATAAAGAAATTCCAATAATTGCAGATGATTTTGTAGAAAAAGATTTTGGAACAGGATGTGTTAAAATAACTCCAGCTCATGACATGAATGATTATGGAGCAGGTTTAAGACATAATTTAGATATTATAGAAGTATTTGATGAAAACTTTAAAATGGGTAATTTAGTTCCAGAATATAAAGGAATGGATTTACTAGAAGCACGTAAGTTAATAGTAGAAAAATTAAAAGAAATTGGAGCATTAGTAAAAGAAGAAGAATATACACATAATGTAGCAAAATGTGAAAGATGTAAAAATACAATAGAACCAAAAATTTCTACACAATGGTTTGTAAGCATGAAAGATTTAGCAAAAAGAGCTGCTGATTGTGTTAGAAATGATGAAACAAGATTTATACCAAAAAGATATGAAAAACAATATTTCCATTGGTTAGACAATATTCAAGATTGGTGTATTTCACGTCAATTATGGTGGGGACATAGAATACCAGCATATTATTGTGATGATTGTGGCGAAATTAATGTTGCAAAAACTATGCCAGAAAAATGTAAAAAATGTGGAAGTACACATTTACATCAAGATGAGGATACATTAGATACTTGGTTTAGTTCTGCATTATGGCCATTTTCTACACTTGGTTGGCCAAATAA
>CAKPAX010000042.1 GCA_934133175.1 uncultured Clostridia bacterium
AGATTATGGGGAGTTTCTAATGAAAAAATAATGCAAAAAGTATATAACTTAGATATAGATGGTATGACAGTAAATTTCCCAGATAAGTTAAAAAAATTAATTGAGAAGAAATAGGAAAAGTCGAAAATGAATAATATTATTAAACCAATAATATTCAATTTAGATGATGTTAGAAGAAAAGCTGAAAATGGTGATAAATTTGCATGTTATTAAAGAAAAAGCAAAGCAGATACATATTGAGGCTTATGAAACACTATTAGAGCTTATAGATAAAGAACAAGAAAATCCAAGAAGACAGGCGTTTTCTAAATTTTGTTTAGGTGCTTATTACTATTTCGGATTTGGAAATATTGAAAAAGATGATAATAAAGCATTTGAATTGATACATGATTGTGCAATGCAAGGGCATCTTCCAGCAATTTATGATTTAGGGGCAAATTTTTATTATAATGGCGTTGGAACAGAGAAAAATTTGAGATTGTCAGAGTATTACTTAAAGATGGCAGTAAGTGCAGGATTGCCTAGAGCAAAAGTAAAATTTGAACAATACAAAGATATATATGAAAGTGAGATTGAAAAATAAATTTTATATTGAAAGATTAAAACGGTACTGGATCGATAGGAGATAAAGTGATGAGTGATAAAAAGCAAAGAATTGCACATTTAAATTCAACAGTATGTTACTTAAAAAAAGATAATAAGATATTAATGATTAAATTTACAAAAAAATGGGGACAAGTATATGCACCACCAGGGGGAAAATTTGAAAAGGGAGAATCTCCGTTGGATTGTATTTTAAGAGAATATTATGAAGAAACTGGTTTGAAATTAATAAATCCTAGATTACAAGGAATGTCGTATTGGAAAGATAATTCAGAAGGAATAATATTTATATATGTAGCAAAAGAATTTGAAGGTGATTTAAAAGAAACATCAGAAGAAGGTTGTATTGAGTGGATAGATGTAGAAAATTTATCTAACTTAAAACAGTTTTCTCAAAATGAAAAATTTACACCATATTTATTTAAAGAAGAATTATTTGAAGGAAAATTTTTATTAGATGAAAAGTGTAATGTAATAGAATATGAAATTAGGACAATATAATTTTATATGAGTAAAAATATACTGGAACTGTTCTATAAAATTAGACAGTACAATGAAAAAAGGTGAAAAAATGAAAGGAAGGATGATTAATTATGAAAATTACAAAATATCCACAATCATGTTTATTAATTGAAACGAAAGGAAAGAAAATACTAATAGATCCAGGTACATTAAAATATAAAGAAGAATATTTCGATATTTGGAATAGTGTTGATATTATATTAATAACTCACAAACATCTAGATCACTGTAATGCACAAATTTTAGAAAAGATAAATAATAATATAAAAATCTATTCTACATTAGAAGTACAAAAAGCAAATAAAAATTTAAGTATAAATATTATAAAAGAAAATGATATTATTGAATTGGATAGTATAAAAGTAGAGGTAGTACATGCTATACATGGGTATCAGCCATTGTTAAAAGGAAAAGAAATAAATGAGAATGTTGGATACATTATTGATGATGGAGAAAATAGACTATATACTACTAGTGATACAATTTGCTTTAGAAATGAATACAAAGCAGATATATTATGTATTCCTGTAACAGGGCATGGATTAACAATGTCAGCATTTGAAGCAGCACTATATTCAAAAGAAGTTGGTGCGACATTAACGATACCAATTCATATGGATAATCCAGCATTTCCACCAGACTTAAAATATATTAGAGAAATGTTTGACAAATATGAAGTAGAATATGAGATATTAGAAAATGGTGAAACTATTGAAGTAGAATAAATTTATTATTGGAGGAAAAGTAGATGGAAAATTATTTTATAATACATGGCTCATTTGGAAGCCCTTTTGGAAATTGGTTTAGCTGGTTACAAGATTTTATAACAACAGATGGTAAACAAGTATATGTACCAGATTTTCCAATAGGAGTAGGATATCAAAATTATGAAAATTGGAGTAAGTTGTTAAAATATTATTTAGATTTAGGACTTATAAATGAAAATACTACAATTATAGGACATAGTATTGCACCAGTATTTATATCAAAATTCTTAGTTGAAAATAAAATAAAAGTAAAAAAATTAATATTTGTATGTGGATTTAATAATTATTTAGGAATAAATGAAGAATATGATAATGTTAATGAATCAATGTATTTTAATAAATTGGAAGATGTAAAACAATATGCTAATGAAATAATTTGTTTCTATTCAGATAATGATCCATATGTAAGATATGAAGTAGAAAAAGATTTTGCAGACACTGTTGCAACAAAACAAGTTTTAATACCAAATGGTGGTCATATCAATAGTGAGAGTGGATATGATACATTTGAAGAAATAGTAAGTTTTATATAAAAGTTATATTACAAAAAGTCAAAAAATTGTTAGATAAATTTTGATAATATAAACTCAATATATAAGTGAAAAATAAAATGAATTCTAAAGATAAGAAATCATATTTAATGCATCTATTAAATATAGAAAGGCATGCTTAATTGTGGTGTAAAAATTAAAGTAGAGGCTTAAGTGTCTATATGAGGAATTGTTAATTTATGATATAAAGATTATTTATAATGGAGATGGTAAGAGTGAGTAGAAAATCTATTATGATTGATATGGATGAAGTGATAGTTGTTGGAGATTTCTCAAATTATTTAATTGAATTTTTAGGAGAAGTAGATTTCAATAAATTACATAGTCAATATAGACAAGACTTAATAAAAGGAAAAGAAGAAGAATTTAAGAAAATTTATAAATATAAAAATTTGTATAAAGATAATAATGGAGATTATATTAAACCATTACCTAATTGTGTAAATATAGTCAAAGAATTAAATGAAAAATATGATGTTTATATTGTTACTGCTTACATTTGGAAGGAAGATGTAATTGATGCAGCTACTAATTTAAAAAATAAATTTGAATATTTGCATCATTGGTTTCCTTTTATTGATATAAACAATTTTATATTTATGACTAATAAAACAAAAATGAAATACGATATAGGAATAGATGATAGAGAATCAAATTTAGAAAATTGTGATAAGAAGTTATTATTTACAGAGTTTAGAAATAAAAAATTAACTGATGAAGAACTTAAAAACAAAGGAATAATACGAGTAAATAATTGGTTAGATGTAAAAAAAGAACTATTATAATAATAAAAAAGTAAATTTTGTATAAAAAATTAAATAAGAAGTATATTAAAAGTTTGGTAAATTTATTTAATGTGAGGAGAATGATATAATATGAATATTTTTGTTAATTATGCACACAGAGGAGCATCTGAATATGCACCAGAAAATACAATGGCAGCCTTTAAAA